>NZ_JBEXOT010000006.1:48518-258368 GCF_040611675.1 Streptomyces sp. NPDC006551 | reverse complement strand
CCTTTCCCTATCCCTGTTCTTTTACCCCGGTCCGGTGTTTGGGCCCCGCGGGGGGTGGGTGGCCTCCCGGGGTAACTTGGGGGGGGCGCGCGGGGGGCCCCCCCCCCCACGGGTCGGATCGATCGGTTGTCGGTGTCAGGCGGCCAGGTCGGCGGCCATGCGCTCCTGCGTCCACTGCTGAACGGCGACGGGGTCGTACCGCACGTGCTTGCCGACCCGGAAGCCGGGCGGACCGGTGCGCTTCCGGCGCCACTGGTAGACGGTTTCGAGCGGCACGCTGAACATCGCGGCGATGTCTTCGGGGGTGAGGTAGCGGTCCGGGAGTCCGGCCCGGAGCGTGGCCCAGGGGTCGGCGTGGGGCTTCATCGAGTGCCCTCCGAAAAGTTGGAGTGACATTGCTCTGAGTCGCGACTCACTGCGACTCAGAGCCGGGTTTTGGGGTCTTGAGTCGCAGTGAGTCGCGACTCTCAGAGATGTGGATCCACGTTGAGCGTGATGCCGGTGTAGGTGGCGACCTGTCGGCCGTAGGCGTCCCGGGGGCGGGTGCGGCGGAGCTGGGGGACGACGGAGAGCAGGTTGCGGCCGAAGACCTGCTTGGTGCCGATGGACTTCATGCCGTTGTCCTCGGCCCACTCCCGCCACGCGGCCCACAGGACGTCCACGGGGACCTCGCGCATGGGCCCCGTGATGCAGCGCTCCCGGACGAACGCGCTGGTGGGGCTCGCGGTGTCCTGCATGATCGTGACCGCGTCCCGGGAGGATGCCGGCGCGGTGATCCGGCCTGTGCGTTCCAGGCGGGCGAGACCGTCGAGGGCCCAGTTGATGATGCCGGGCATCTCGGCGATCAGCCGGTCGAGCAGGGTGGGGTCTTCCTTGCCGAGCCACGAGCGGGTCGTGTTGAGCACGATGAACCGGTTGGCGATGACCCCGGAGGAGTCGCCGAAGTTCGGCAGCTCGTTGGTCAGGATCATCAGCCGGGTGGGCAGCTTGCCGGTCCAGGGCTCGCGGTACTTCCGGTCGATGTCGATGGTGTCCTCGCCAGAGATGGTCAGCAGCCGCTCGACCACGGCCACGTTGTTCTCGTTGGCGAGCCGGGCGTCGGAGATGATCGCGAGCGGCTTGCCGATGAGGGTCGAGAGCCCGAAGTTCGTGCCGAGACCGGCGAGGGTGGGCCCGGCCAGGTTCTCCTTGCTGACCAGCTCCTTCAGCACCCGAGCGATCGTGCCCTTCCCGGAGCGGGATGGGCCCTTCATGAGCAGGATCTTCTGCTGGTCGGTCCGGCCGGACAGCACGTAGCCGAACCACTCCTGCAGGGCGGCGACCGACTCCGGGTCGTCCGGCCAGATGTCCCGCAGGAACGCCTCCCACTCCGGTGCGGCGGCGGTCGGGTCGTAGTCGAACGGGACGGCGGCGAGGTTGAAGAAGCTGGGGTTGTGCGGCAGCAGCTCACGGTCCCGGATCCGCAGCAGCCCGTTGCGGCACGCGACGATCGGACTGGCGTCGTGCCGGCCACGCTCGCCGTCGATCCAGGCCGGGGCGTCGATGTCGCTGGACAGCAGAGTGATGCCGTAGAGCGCGTCCAGCAGATTGCTGATCTTCGTCTTCGTCGGGGCCCACTCCCGCACCTCGGGAAAGCCGTTCTTGTCCTCCCCCGCGACGAAGGTGGCGTGTTCCAGGCGCCGGTACAGCCCGGCGCGCAGCTCGGCTTCGTCGTACTCGCGCCAGCAGGTCCCGGTCCACCGCATCCACATCCCGTGCCAGCGGCGCAGCCGCAGACGGCCGTCCTGCGTACGCCAGTCGGGCACCAGTCGCCGGGCCACCGCCATCGGGTTCGACGGGGAAGGAAGCTCCTCCGAGCCGGGCATCTGGTGTTCCTCCTTCCGGCCCAAGGCAGCGTTCTGTCCGGTGAGCGAGTGCGGGTCGGAGCTAGAAGGGACGCCTTCGGCGACGACCTTCGGGTCGCCCACCACCGGCGCCACGGCAGTCTGTTCGGCGTCCTCGGCCCGCTCCTCGGTCGGGGTGGGGCTTTTCAGGAGGGGGGATTCGGGGCGGCTCATGCGGCGGCCTGCCGCGGTCGGGCGGTGCGGATGGACCAGTCGAGCGCGCTGCGGATCGTGGCGCGGCACTCGGCCGTCGGCAGTCCTGCCGTCTCCCCCGCCGCCTGAAAAGCCTCCTCGGCCGCGTGCCGGGGGATGTCTCCCCACGCGACGAACCGTCCCACGGCCCGTACGGAGGTGAGCAACTGGGCGTTGCGGCCGCCCTTCTGGGTGTTCCGGACGGCGGCGGTCTCGCGCTCCAGGGCGACATCGGCGACGCGACGGCCACCGGCGAGCGCGGGCGCCGGGGCGGCGGCTCGTACGGGCTTGGGCTGCTCGGTGAGCGCGTCGGAGAGCCAGTCGGGCAGCGGGGCGGGGGCGATGCTGTCCAGGACGGTGTAGGCGCCGTCCGGTGTGTGGCTGCCGGGGGCGACGACGTACCCGCCCCAGCCCCGGGTGTCGACGTGCTTCCCAAGCCGCCCGGCCGTGTTGCCGAGCCGGGCCCCGGGCGGCTGGGTGAAGTACAGGTGCATCCCGCCGCGCGCGGTCCGCACCCGGTAGGTGGCGGGGACGGCCTGCCCGGCGCGCTCGCAGAGCGCCTCGAAGGAAGTCACGCCGTCAGGCGTTCCTTCTGGCTCTCCCTCTTTGACCGTGTCGAGGTCGACGACGAGCAGCCCGGACGGGCCGGTCGCGATCCCGATGTTGTACGGGGCGTGCGTCCACGCTGCGGCGAGCAGATCCGGGTCGGTGGTGGCGCGCTGCTCGGGGGTGCGGTGCCCGGCGGAGCAGCGGCCGGTGCCGGGGCAGGTGCGCTCCGGGTGGCCGGAGGGCCGCTTGTCGCGGGGGCGGAGCGGGAAGACGTGCCAACCGCGCTCGGCCGCCGCGACGGCGTGCGCGAGCAGGTCGAGGCCGGGCAGGTCGATACTCGGCAACCCGTCCGGGTCTCGCCGGAAGGGGTCGGGTTGGGTCATGCTGGGTGTCTCCAGTTCTGTGAGAAGCACTGGCAGGTGAGGGCGGTCCCGGTCATTGGCGTGAGGGGGCCGCCCTTGGCGTTGCTAGGCGTTAGTGAAGGTGACGGTCATGGCGCAACCGCTCATGCGCTTGCCGGCGATGGCGTGGGCGTCCTCGTGGGCGGTGTCCTTGACCTGGTCGCAGACCAGGACGCCGTCGAGGGTGAGGGTCCAGCCGCTGCGGTCGTCGAAACCGCTGTCGACGGCGTACGCAACGGCCTCGTCGGGGGTGTCGAGGTGCGGGGTGAAGCCCTCGTCGTGGGCGCTGTTGCCGCACAGGTCACAGACGGCGATGTAGCAGGTGACGGTTCGGGTGGCCATGTACGTGCTCCTCAGTGGTGGTTGATGGTGCCGTTGGCGCGGCCGAAGAGGCCGGTGGCGGTGATGTTCTGGGTGATGTGCGTGGTCGACCTGCCCGACCCGCTCCCGCTGCTGCCGACGGCACGGCGGGCGGTGCGGATGAGGACGGGGACGGCGATGACGGCGGCGACGACGAGGGCGGCGGCGGACCACAGGGCGTGGCTCATGGCGATGAGTCCCGGGGCGGCGTAGGAGAGTCCGATACCGGCGGCGCCGATGCCGATGCCGACGGTGGGGGCGAGCAGGGCGGTGGTCTTGGCCCACGCAGGGATGGGCTGCGCGGTCTGAACCGGCGCGGGCGGCGGGGCCGGGGCCTGGGTGTAGGCGAGGGTCCGCACGCCGTTGGGGAGGGTGACCCAGTCGACCCCGGGCGGGATCTCCGCTGGGAGGATCACGGGCTGCTCGGCAAGGGGCCTCGGCCCGGCGTACGGGGCGGAGTAGCGGGCGGGGGTGGTGCTCTCGTACGGGGGCTCGTAGTGCACAACGGGGTCCCTTCAACGACGGCGGCCGACGCCCCGTGGTGGGGTGCCGGCCGGTGCTCTGCTTGTCGTGTCGCTTGTCGTCTGGCTTGTCGTGCGGCTTGTCGCTTGTCTTGTCTTGTCGCTTGTCGCCTTGCAGGTCAAAGCCCGTTACTACCCTTCACAGTGGCGCCAATGGGCCTTCTCGCGGCCAGGACGACAAGCGACAGACGACTAGGCCGTTTCCTTCGGATTGAAGGGTCTTCCTTCGCTGACGGGCCGCAACACCGACGCAGTAGACTCCGCTCTCTTGGTTCAGCGCGCTGGGGGGCGACATGGCACGTGGCGGTAACAGCTCGGCGAGAATGCGGCGTATCGACTTCGGCGTAACGACGCTGTTTGGCGCGGTGTATGCCAGCGCGTTGTTCCTCATCGTGACGGGCTTCACCGTGGAACCGAGTGGTTGCGGAGGTCGCTTTCAGGCTGCGTGCTCGGCCGAGATCTACTGGCGCCTTGGCGTCGGCTTCGGTCTCATCGCGGTGGTGGGGCCTGCGCTGTACAAGGTTGTACCGAATATCCCGTTCGATCAGGGTGTCGGCCAAAAGGCGGCTATCACCGCTCTGTTGTTGGGTGCGACGGCCGGTATCGCCCTGACCTTGGCGGTTGTTCGAGTGGTGGCCTAGTCCCCGCCGCTACTGCCCGGGGCATGCCGGTGGTGGATATAGCGAGTCTTGGTTCCCTCGCCGATCCGCACTGCGACGCCTTCGTTGCTCCATGTCTTGAGCCAGCCGACGACGGTCTGCCGGTTGGTGCCGTGCTCGTCGGCGAGCGCGCGGGCGATCGCGGACGCCCCTGTGCCCTCCGGTCCGGCGGCTAGCAGTACCGCGAGCGCGGCTTCCTTGGCGGCGTTGTCCTCGTTGCGCAGCGCAGACAGGTTCAGCCCCGCCGTGGGCGGCTGCTCGGCCACCGGCTCTGTGCCGGTGGGTTCGGGGGTGGTGGCGAACTGGGCGTCGATCTGCTCGCGGAACTGCCGTGCCAGCCGGTCCGCTTCGGACTCGGCCGCGGGCGGCTGTTCGGCGCGGAGCGCGGACAGGTTCAGCCCACCCGAGGTGCCGGCCGACTCAGCCGGGACACTCATGCTCGGTGTGTGGTCGTGGATCCAGGCGATGCGTGCGTGGTCCCAGCGGCGGGCGTAGTCCGGTCCGGCCGCCTTCGCGGAGATGGCGTCCAGGGCCGGGTGGCGGTCGGAGGTGGCGGCGACGATGTCGCGGATCTGGTTGGGCAGGATCCGCCAGGACCTGAACAGGGCGGCCGGGGATTCGGGGGTGCCCATGAACCCGGAGCCCTTGTAGGGGGCCTGGTCCACGCGCAGGCCACGGGAGCCGGGGAACTGCTTGCTCAGGTCCATGCCCTCTGTCTCACCGCCCGTGAGGGCAACGCGGACCTTGGCCTCACGGCGGATCATCAGGTTGCCGAGCACGGAGCCGGTGGCGCCGAGCGCGGTCAGGACCGTGCGGATGCCCATGGCGCGGGCGATCCGGATGACTTCCAGGATCTTGTCCGCGAGGAACCGCAGCTTCCGGTCGGTGCTGACCAGGATCTCCGCGCCCTCGTCGATGACGATCTCGATCTGCGGGATCTGCGCGGAGACCGGGAGCAGGTCGGTGTTCGCCTTGGACATGAGGTCCTGGTAGGCCATCTTGCGGTGCTTGGCGATCCGCACGGCCGCATCGAGCATGAGGGTGGCTTCCTCGTGGGTGGAGGCGAGCCAGTCCACCCCCGGCCGCATCCCGGCGCCGTCTCCGGTGAGGCCGGGGCGGACCCAGGGCAGGCCGGCGGATCCTGCGTTGAGGTCGATGACCCAGGTCAGGACGTCGGTGGCGCGGGCGAATCCGGCGAGGATTGTGTGGACCATGTTCGTCTTGCCCGACCCGGTCGGCCCGACCACCAGCGCGCACTGCTCGCGCAGGTAGACGCGGATCTCGTCCGCGTTCGTGCGCAGCCCCCACGGGATCCCGGTGAGCAGGGAGAGGGGGCCGTAGTCGGTGGGGTAGGTGACCTCCTCGGCGAGGACGTTCACGGTGGTGACGTCGATCAGGACGCGGCCCTGGTCGATGCCCTGCGAAGCGCTCGCGGTGCAGCCGTGCGGCAACCGGGCATCCGCAGACAGGCGGGCCGACTCCCGTGCGATGCGGTCGTAAGTGGTCCCGCCGGCCGGGAGTTCGGCGTCGATCGTGAAGCCGGTGCCGGTCGGCCACTGCTCGACCGCGAGGACGCGGACCGTGATGCCGCAGACGCGCTGGATCCGGTCGACCCACTCGGCGGCGATCGCCCGCCGCTCGGCGGACAGTTCGCGGGCGACCTGCCGTTCCGCGGCGGCGAGGGCTTCCAGCTCGCGGGCTTCCTCGTGGAGGAGGGTGGCGCGGGCGGCGGCTCCGAGGCCGACGCCGAGGGTGGCCAGGGAGCCGAGGGCGGCCCAGGTCAGCGGGCCGGTGGCCATGGCCCAGGTGGTCCATCCGGCCCCGACCAGCCAGGAAGCGGCGCGCATGGAGACGGTGCGGGCGAACAGGCGGTCGCGCAGGCTGGTGATGGTGTGGCCGATGGCTCCGGCGGTGCCGACGGTGAGGGCCCAGCCGGGGGGCATGCCGGTTGCGGCGCCGGTGGTGGCGATGGCGAGGGCTCCGGTGGTGGCGGACAGGGCGCCGGTCACGGGTCCGTGACCGGCAGCCCAGTCCCACACCGGCCCCGTGGTGGTGGCGGTGTTGGGTGCCATGGTCAGACGTTCCATCCCTTCTCGGCCTGGGTCCCGTTGCGGGGGTCCTCGTGGCGGGCGATGTCCTGCTCGTGTGCGGTGCGGAACAGCGGGCCCATGTCCTCCGCGACCGCGACCGCGGCCATGAGGGCGCCGAAGATGTCGTTGAAGCCGTCCGCGACTTCCTTCTCCAGCGGGAACTCCGAGTCGGACCGTTCGGCGAGGATCTTCATCACGTTCGCCACGCTCGTGAGCGCGGCCGGAAGCCCTTCGACCATGGACAGGATCTCCATGGCGTTTTCGGGGTCGTAGCTGTTGGCGGCGGATTCCATCTCCGCCGCGTACTCCTCGAACCGGAAACCCGACACGATCTCTCCTTCGGTGGTGTCGCTGCTGGTGGGTGCTGCGGGAATCAGGCCGGCGGGCCGCTCGGCGGTGTCGCCGACCTGCTCGGCGGTGTCGTCGGCCGCCTGGGCGTCCATGGCGGCTTCGTCGTCCTTGAGGGCGGCCCGGATCTCCTCGTCCTGGCCCTCGCGCTGCTCGGTGGCGGTGCGCATGAGGCGGGCGTAGAGGCGCCGGCCGGGGTGGATCAGCCACGGCAGACGGAGCTTCCGCCCGATCGGTGACGTCACGAATCCGACGATGCCGAGTGCTCCGGCGAGCAGGGCGGCGAGCAGCCGCCGCCGCTGGAACCGGGCGGCCGACCGACGCAGAGCCTTGCGGGCTGCCTTGCGGGCCGGAGCCTTACGGGCCTGGTCACGCCGCTGGTCGACCTGCCCGGCGGTGCGCTGATCCCGCGCCGTGCGGGCCCGCTCTACCGCCGCCCCGCGGGTCTTGCCGATGCGCCCGGCGGCCTTGCCCACAGCCCTGCTGACCGGGCCCTTCTTCGCCAGGGACGCGGACCGCTGATCGGCCTTGGCCTGCCGGCGGGCGTCCGCCACGTGGCGCCGGGCGCCGGTGGTGTCGTGGCGGCGAGCCGCGCGGGACGGTGAGCCCTGCCGGGCCGCCTCCCGCAGAGCCTTGACCTGCCCGACCCGGCCCGCCGCCTTGCCCATTCCGCCGGACGGGCCAGCGGCGGCCGACTTACGCATGCTGCGGAGCTTCCCGCCGCCCTTGGCTCCAGCAGAGGACGGGGCCGTGGTGGCGTTCTTGCCGCGTCCGCGACCAGCGGCCTTAACGGTGCCGGCGCTCCCGTTTCGGGCTTGGGTCGGCACCCGACCCGCACCGCGGCGGCCGGACGCTGCCGAACTGGCCGTGCCGCCCGGGCGGGCCGTCCGGCCGTGCGCGGCCTTGCTGTTGGGCTTGCCGTCCCGCTTGCGGTGGCGGGTGGCCGCGGCGGCGGTGCCGAGCACGACCGCGCCGGTCGCAGCGACCGCGAGCGCCACGGGGCCGCCCACGAGCGCAGCCCCGGCCAGCAGGGTCGCGGTGGTGTTCGTGCCGGTCAGGGCGAGGGGCACGACCGGCCAGCCACCGGGCGTGTGGTCCACGGCGGTGGTGGGCGTGGGGTTGGTTTCGGGGGTGGGGGGCGGTGTGGTGTCCGGAGGGGCTTCGGTGCCTGCTACCGGAGCGAGGGTGGTGTCCGTCATGCTGGTGTGCACTCCTTCGCGGAGAACAGCAGGGCCCACACGACGTGCCGTCCAAGCTTGCGTGTGGGCCCTTGCTGGGCGAGGTGTTGCAGGTCAGGCGGCGAGTTGAGTGGGGGCGTCCGCGCACGGGACGCACATGCCGAGCGAGACTGGGATGCGGTAGCCCACGTCCCGGCCGCACTGCGGGCACACCCGTCGGGCGGCGTTCGCCCGCTCCAGCGCGGCCTGCTTGGCCGGGGTCATCGGCCGGACCGGCACGGCCAGGTCGACCCGGTAGAGGTAGGCGACCAGCGGCCCGCGCCGCCGGCGCCGCGGTCGCTCCAGCTGGGCGGCGACGTCCTGACCACCCGGGCGCAGACCCTGCGCCCGCAGCTGCCGGAACGTCGCCAGCCCGTCCGGGGCGCACCGCCACGGGTAGGTGGGGATCACCGGGCGGCCCCTTCAAGAGCAGGTGCCGGGGTGTTGTCGCGGAGTTCCTGGTAGCGGGTGGCGACCCAGCCGGTCGACCAGCCGCACAGCTCGGCAGCCTGCCGCACCGACAGGCCCGCGTGGAACGCAGCGGCTACGGTCTGGCGCGCGCGGTCCTCGGGGTGCTTCTCGGTCGCGGGGCCGGCGGCGAGGAGAGCGGCGCGTTCACGCTCGGCCCGTGCCTCACGCTCGCGCTGTTCACGCAGGGCGGCTGCCGCGCTCTCACGGCGCTGCCGCTCCCGCTCCTGCGCGGCCTGCTGTTCACGGGCCAGCCGCTGCCGTTCACGCTCCTGCTCGGCCGCGCGCTGCTGTTCACGCTGCCGTTCAAGGCGTTCACGCTCGGCCTGCCGCTCACGCTCGGCGGCGGCTTCACACTCGCGCTCCTCACGCCGTGCCCGCTCCTCGCGTTCAGCCTGTTCACGAAGCAGAGCGGCTTCGTGCTCACGCTGTTCACGAGCCATCCGAGCGTCGAACTCACGCTGCTCCCGCACGCGCTTCTCGGCGGCCTCGGCCCGCTCGGCGGCGACCCGCTCCCTCTCCTGCCGCTCGGCTCGTTCACGGGCCTTCAGCATGTCCAGGGCGCCGGAGATGGCCCGGCGGTAGGCGAGACCGGTCTCGGCCGTGACGATGAGCAGAAGGGGCGCCACCGCGTGCACAGCCACGCCGACCAGGTCTTTCCGCAGCGCGGAGTCCGCCACGTTCAACGCCAGGGTCATGCCGCCGGTCATCCACCGCAGGGCGACGGGCCACCGGCCGCCGTGACCGCCGAGCCGGGCCAGGACCGAGTCCAGGCGGACCACGATCACGACCGCCGCGTCCACCACCAGGGGCAGGATCGGCGCGGTCCAGTCCCACTCGTCCGCCGTGTGCGCCGCCATGAGCGGCGTCACGGTGAGGATCGAGTAGAGCATCGCTCCGCCCACGATCAGCCACGTGCCGACCGACAGGGCCCGCTCCGCTGAACGGATCTGTTCGTCGTTCACGCGGGCACCTCCACCCGTGAACGCGCCCCCTCGACAAGCGGGACGGTGCCGAACCCGATCAGGTGCAACTCGGCGCCGGCGTAGTCGACGTGAACACCCAGGACGCACGTGCGGCCGTCGCGGTGAACGCGGTGGACGACGTTCAGCGGGTCGATGCCCAGAGCCTCCCGCCACGCCTCGAACGCGCCGAAGTCGTCGTGGAACGACAGCTCCAGCCGCTCCGGATACACCGTCGAGAGGGAGATGCAGGGCGCCGGCAGCAGCGGGTAGTCGACGCTCAGTACCCGCAGTGCGATCAGTGGGGCGCCGAGGTCGGCGAGGATCGTGGCGTTCACGCGGCACCGCCCAGCGTGGCGGCGCGGTTGGTCAGCTTCCGGCGCTCGACCAGGACCCGGTTGCGGGCCCGGCGCAGGCTCCGGCCGTCCAGCTCCGTGGCCGGCCGGTCGAGCATCGCGATCCGCACGTCGAGCAGGTCGACCTCCGCGAGGATCAGCGGCATCTCCCGCTCGACCGCGTCCAGCTCCGCCGCCGACGGCTCATCGTCGAACGCCAGCGCCTCAGACGTGACCGGGAGTGTGATGATGGACTTCATGGGTCAGCTCCTTCCAGACAGGAACGGCCCGAACGAGGTCCCGGAGTAGCCCCTCCGGGACCTCTCGCCGTTTGGAACCATCCGGCTCCCCTCGACCCCGCCCGTACGACCCCGCGAAGGGACCGGACGGGCGGAGGAGGCAACCGGCCGCAACCAGAGGGCTGCGGAGTTGGGTAGATCAGTGATCTCTTTCGGGGCCGCGCCTGCCGGTTCAAGGAACAGCCGCTAGGGCCCCGCTTCAGGCAGAGATCTGCCGTCCGGACTGACAAGGGACCGCCTAACTGCTGCGGCTGTCCGGCACCCTCCCCCCGACCAACGCGGGGCTCCTGTGTCGTGCAGTTGCACCCCTGACCTGCGCCTTAAGGGCGCAGCTCACCCGTCCAGCCTGACTCACTTGGCTAGCCTGGTGGGCACGGGAAGAACATAGCCAGCTTGGCTAGTCACGTCAATATGTGACTAGCCAAGCTGCTCAAATAGTCAGGTTGGCCGTAGCATCAAGCCATGACCTTTGAGCTTGAGCCGCTGGATCCCGACGACGACCGACCGCCGTACGAGCAGGTGGCCCGCAGCCTGGGCGCCGCCATCCGCACCCGGCGGCTCGGCCCTGGAGAGAAGCTGCCGTCGCACGCGAAGCTGACGGAGCACTACGGCTTCGCGCGCGCCACGATCCAGCGGGCACTCCGAGACCTTGAAGATGAAGGGCTCGTCGTCTCCCGTAAGGGCAGCGGTGTGTTCGTCCGACACCGCACCGAGCGGCCGGCGGGCCTTCGGCCGTACGTCGAGCAGGCATTCGCCGGCAGAAACGTGACGATCGACTTCGCCGGGTTCTCGAGCGAGACGCTCCACGGGGCTCTACAGGAGCCGCTCGACAAGATCCGTACCGGACGACTGACGCCCGCCAGTATTCGAATCCGGATCCTGGTCCCGGACATGGCCGTACCCCAGGCGGCACCAGTACGCCGCGAGGACTGCGCCGACGACCCCCGACTGCGGGCGCGCATGCACGACATCATGGTCGGCTACACCCGGAGCATCACGGACTCGATCAGCGAGTTGGAGCACCTGGGGCTCGTCCAGGAGGGCAGGGTGAGCGTGCGCGTCCACAGCGGCACGCAGTTCTTCAAGCTCTACATCGTCAACAAGGAAGACGCGTTCTTCGGCTACTACCCGATCCGCCCAAACAAGGTGGTAGCACAGGGGGAAGCCATCGAGATCTACGACCTGGTAGGCAAGGACACCATCCTGTTCCACCACTCCCTCAACGACGGCGACTCGTCCAGCGGCGCTCAGCAGGTGGAGCAGGCGCAAATGTGGTTCGACAGCGTGTGGGAGACGATCGGACGGGAGACGACCGCAGATGTTCTCTGACGAACTGGCCAGCACGCTCGCCGACTACGACGCGATCCTCTTCGACTTCGACGGCCCGATCTGCGACGTCTTCCAGGGGGTGCCTGCCCCAGGGGTCGCCAAGGATCTTTCAACATTGCTCGCCACGCTCGCCCCGGAACTCGCCGACGTGGCCCGCTCGACGGACGATCCGATGGTGGTTCACCAGCTCGCACGCAAGGGCGGGCAGGATATCCTGGCTGCCGTCGAGGCGGCGCTCACGGACGCGGAGGTTCGGGCTGTCGGTGTCGCTGGGGCCCCGACGGATGGCGCTGCCGAGGCCATGACTGCCGCACGCGCTTCGGGGCGGCGCGTCGCCGTCGTCAGCAACAACTCCGCCGACTGCGTGCGCGCCTACCTTTCCGCGCAGGGACTTTCTGGAACTGTCGAGGCTGTGGTCGGCCGACCGGTCCTGCGACCGGATCTCATGAAGCCGTCACCGCATCCTCTGCTCGAAGCGGCGGCGACCCTCGGTGTACCCCCGGAACGTTCGGCGCTGGTGGGCGACTCCGTCACCGACATCGAGGCGGCGCGAGCGGCAGGCGCGGGCAGTATCGGCTTCGCCAACAAGCTTGGTAAGGAGGAGGCTCTCGCCGCCGCCGGCGCGGGTGCAGTGGTCACCGACATGCGGTCCATCGCCCGCGCCTTCACGGCACCCTAGCTGCCTGTGTGAAGCGAGTCAGGGCGGTAAGAACTTCCCTACCTCATCAAGGCACCTGCCGCGCGAGAGTCGACGCGCACGGCCCGTTGCCTGGTCTCATTCCTTAAAGCGATGCCATGAAGGCTTGAACCTCGGCTATGTCAACCTTGTCCAAGTTCTCGGGGTGTATCACGATAGTTAGCTCACTCGCGATTACAGAGCGCCGAGATCGCGCCACAAAGGAAAGGATGATCAACTTTATCAGCGTCTCATGGTCGACATTGTCTATTCGTGCAAGGTCCCCTCCTATTACTGGCATGGCCAGACCCTGTCGGCGCCCATTCACGGCAACAGATTCCCATAGGCTATTCAAGCTTCGCCAGAGCAGATCTACGCTGGACTGCGCGACCAAGGAATTACTCATCCTAGAGTAGGCCAGACCGTAAACATTCTGACCACCTTCTCGCATGAAGGCTACCGTGCCAAGCGGGTATCTGATGCGCTTCCCCTTGGGTTTATCTTGAATGCCTTCTTCTGAATTTGGAGCTACTGCAGCGAGACTTTCCGATAGTTTCACATCCAGGATTGAGGGATCGCCGTCAAATAGCTTGTATGCGAGCTGAGCCTGAACACTGTGCGAAGAGATGACGTCCCCGATATGCGTGGACGTATCGAAAACATCAGTAAATCCGACCACCCAACCGCCCGACTCCGAGAAGAGATCTCCCCTCTTAATCGTCACGACGAAGTCGGGATTAGCGAAGTCTCGACTCGCTTTCGCCCGCGAGAGCGACGACAGCACCCCCCAAGTGAAGGAAAGGAGCAAAAGGCCTGCCAGTACGCGGAAACCAGGAATCGCGAGATCAGGGAAAACGGCAGTCGCCAGCTGGACGATTCCCGAGAGCGCCGCAAAGGCGATCGATGCGTTTCGCAGAATTCGCTCGATTCCTCTGCGGGAACGCATAACGCCCCGGCTCCTACGAATCCGCGTCACGACATGCTCTCTTCAGGCGTCCAGCGAAATCGAGTGCTGTCTTTCGTCGACTCGACAGTGATTATTACACTGTATCGATTGGCGAGAGCGCCGATACCACCCGAATTAGCGCGCGCCTGCGCTACCCCTTCCACCGTGCAGAGAACTTCCACCTCGGGCGACTTTCTATGGAGAGCATGCCATCTGACAATATTGTCAGATCCAATTAGCTCACTAAGCTCACTTTTCGTAAATTCGATGCGATCGCTCAAGCGCGGACGGGTGGATGATTCGGCCTCGATCACCACTTCACGGGGCTCATTTATGGTGTAATTAGAGGTGAAATTGCCAGCCTTCTTTTCAATGGCACCTTCCAGTCTCTGAATTCTCCCACTCTGCTCCCTGATCAATGCCACGAGTTCGTTCAGAATGTCAGGAGTTTCTCGAGACGGGGTCTCGCTTTCAGGCGCAGCCTCCCTGATCGCGGAGAGTTTTTCGTCGAGGTCTCCCCAGAATCGGTCAAAGGTTACGAGCAGCCTCGCGGCGTCAACGCTGGTATCGCTTTTTTCGTTAATGCTTTTTACGAGTTGCCAAACCTCGTCCCTATGGCGGCTATCGGTTGCCTGAAATTGAGTGAGAGGCCCCTCTAGGTCCTTTACGTCGAGATCCAGCAAGAAGGGCGCGAGCATCGATTCCCCCAGCTCTCGCGACAATGCCCCAGATTCAAAGTTGATCCATGGAGCCGCTTGATTGTCACGAGTCACGCAAACTATCCCGAAGGCGCAGTCCCTGAGCTCACTGGCGATCTTCGGCAATCCCCTCTCGCCTTTCGAAATATCTCGGGAGGAGACGAAAGGCGAGAGTGTCGGATTTATGTATGGGAGCCAATCGCGAAGCTCCTCAGCGCACTTCGCTCCTGCAGCTCCAGACCAGCTGATGAAGATTTTCATTGTCTCGCACCCCGCCCCGAACACCTGATGACGACAACATTCTGCCGATCAAGTGGACTGCTGTCTGGCGATCCCGCAAAGAGTGGCCTGGTGAGGAGGGCTGGATGGGGGCTCGAGGAGGGCACGGATGGCATAGGGAGGGCGGGTCATCACGCGCCTCCACGAGAAGCGCGGGCCACCCGCAGATACCTCGGCATGCCGATGAGCTGCGGCACGGTGGCCGTGCGAGACACCTGGAGGCATCGGGACATGCGGTGCAAGCTTCGCAGCACACTGGGGCCTCGGAGTCGAAGGCGGCTGCTGGCAGCCTAGGTTGGGGGATCCCGTGGGGTTCTGGCACTGCAGCGCAGCACTGCACACTGCACACTGCCCAGGCTTGGGCAGTCTGCGCGCGGCCGGCGCTGGCAGGTCACTCTTGGCCATCGGCGGAGCCTGAACGTCGGTTAGGTCCCGGGGCTTGCCCCGGGCCACCCCCGGACAGAGTCAGGGATGCAGCTGCACAACAGAGCTGGACACTTCGGAAGCCGACCGCACGCAAGCGGACTCTAACCAGCAGCACTGACAACGACTCCCGGGCGCCCGGGCCCGGTTCGGCTGGGCCGTCTGTGGGCCGTGCGAGGAAGCTCAGCAACGGCCGACAACGACCAACCATGACAGCCCGATCGCAGGCCAGCCGAGCCTCGAAGTCGGTGTGGGACAAGCCATCCTGACTGTGCGTCAGTTCTAGTTATAGTGGGCAATGGTCGAGCAGGCGCCGTGCCGTCGGAGAGATGAGGGCCCATGACCCAGGTGACCGAGCACGGCGGAGGGGTCTGGTCCCTCCGCGTCCCCATCCCGGACAACCCGCTCGGCCACACCCTGGTCCACGTCCTGGACACCGACCGCGGGCCCGTCCTGATCGACACCGGCTGGGACGATCCCGACTCCTGGACCGAACTGACCGACGGGCTCGCCGCGCTGGGCATCTCCGTACGGGACGTCCACGGCGTCGTCATCACCCACCACCACCCCGACCACCACGGCCTCTCCGGCCGGGTCCGGGAGGAGTCCGGCGCGTGGATCGCGATGCACGCCGCCGACACCGCCGTCGTACGCCGCACGCGGGAGTCGGAGCCGGAGGCGTGGCTCGACTACCTCGCCCGCAAACTGGCCGCCGTCGGCGCCCCCGAGGAGCACACCGCCCCGCTCCTGGCCGCCCGCGCGAGCGGCCGGGCGCGGACCCTGCCGGGGCTGCGCTCGGCCCTTCCGGACCGCGAGATCCTCCCCGGGGAGCTGCTCGACCTCGCGGGCCGGCGGCTGCGCGCGGTGTGGACGCCGGGCCACACGCCTGGCCATGTCTGCCTGCACCTGGAGGAGGACCACCCGGCGAACCTGCCGGGGCACGGCCGGCTGTTCTCCGGCGACCATCTGCTGCCCGGGATCTCCCCGCACATCGGCCTCTACGAGGACCCGGACGACGACACCGTCACCGACCCCCTCGGCGACTACCTGGACTCACTGGAACGGATCGGCCGCCTCGGCGTCGCCGAGGTGCTCCCCGCCCACCAGTACGCCTTCCCCGACGCGGCCGGCCGGGTCCGGGAACTCCTCGACCACCACGAGGAAAGGCTGACGGGTCTCCTCGGCCTGCTGGTCACTCCCCTCACCCCGTGGCAGCTCGCCGAGCGGATGGAGTGGAACCGCCCGTGGGAGCGGATCCCGTACGGTTCGCGGAACATCGCGGTCAGCGAGGCCGAGGCGCATGTGCGCCGACTGGTGAAGCTGGGCCGCGCGGAGGCCGTGCCGGGCACGGACCCGGTGACGTACACGGCGGTCCGTTGAACGACCCCAAGGGGTCGAAGCCCCTCGCCGGGCACGGAGCCGGTGGCGTACGCGGCGGTCCGTCGACCGTCCCCAAGGGGCCGAAGCCCCTCGCCGAGCGCGGTGTGAGGCGCCTCGCACCCACCGGCCGTCCGGGGTACGGCCCGGTAGAGTGTGCGAGTCGTCATCATGCCCGTACGGGGGGAAGCCGGTGCGAATCCGGCACTGTCCCGCAACCGTGAGCCGCCTCCGCGCGGTGAGTCGGAATGCCCCGCCCGGGACGTGACCGCCGGCACCGTCGAGGAATACGGAGCCGAGCCTGGTGCCCCGAGCGTGCCTGTGCCCGGCCCGCAGGAGAGGCCCAGCACGCATGACCACCGTCCGCCGCGGCGCCGCCGCGTTCGCAGCCGCCGCGCTGCTCTGCACCGGAACGGCTTCCGTCGCATCCGCCGCGCCCTCCCCGTCGCCCACCCCCGCACCCGTGATCCCCTCAGGGCTCTACGGCACGAAGGACCCGACGTACGACGGTGTCTGGCGCCAGTCGCTCGCCTTCATCGCCCAGCGGACCAACGGCGTCCAGCCCGCCGAGAAGTCCGTGACCTGGCTGCTGCGGCAGCAGTGCGACAGCGGCGCCTTCCCCTCGTACCGCCCGGATCCCGCCAAGCCCTGTGACCCGGCCACGATGCTGGACACCAACGCCACCGCCGTCGCCGTGCAGGCCCTCACCGGCGTCAAGCGCGAGAGCGCCGACCCCGAGCGTCTTGCCAAGGCGGCCGAGGCGGGCGCCGGCTGGCTGAAGGGCGTCCAGAACAAGGACGGCGGCTGGGGATACAACCCCGGCAGCCCCAGCGACGCCAACTCCACCTCCATCGTGATCGGCGCGCTGGCCGCCCTCGGCGAGAAGCCGGGCGAGGTGAAGTCCGCCGACGGCAAGACTCCGTACGACGCGCTGCTCGGCTTCGCCGCTCCCTGTACGGCGAAGGACGGCGCGGGCGCGTTCGCCTACCAGCCGGACAAGTCGGGCAAGCTGCTCGCGAACGCCGACGCCACCGCGGCCGCCACGCTCGCCGGGCTCGGCAAGGGCCTCACCGCGCGCGGTGTGAAGCCCGCGCAGACCCCCACCTGCACCGACCTGCCCGAGCCCACGATCGCGCGGGCCGCCCTCAACGGCGCCTCGTACCTGGCCGGGGCGCTCGCCAAGACCGGTCACCTGAACACGCCGCCGATGCCCGGCGCCACCGACCCGTCCGAACTGCCCGACTTCGGCAACACGGCCGACGCCGTCGTCGCGCTCGCCGCGAGCGGCGCGACCAAGGAGGCCGCCGGGGCGCTGGCCTGGCTGCAGAAGAACTCCGCCGCCTGGGCGAAGGAGAACGGCCCGGCCGCCTACGCCCAGCTGATCTTCGCCTCCAACGCGATGGGCGTCGACCCCCGCGCCTTCGGCTCGGCCGACCTCCTCAAGCAGCTGGGCGCCACCGGCCCCGCGCCGCAGTCCACGCCCTCCGCCGCCGCGGTGGCGAGCGACAAGGACGAGGAGAGCGCGGACTCCGGCTCCTTCGACCTCTGGTGGATCATCGGCATCGGCATGGTCGTCGGTGTCGGCATCGGCTTCCTGTTGAGCGGCCGCAAGAAGTGAGGACGCGGCTGCACTCGGCCGCGGCTTCCGTCACGACCGCGGTCGCGGCCGCCGTCGCGGCCGTCGTCCTGACGCCGGCCGTCGCCGCCCCCGCCCAGGCCGCCGGATACCGTTACTGGTCGTTCTGGGAGAGCCAGGGCGGCGGCCGGTGGGCGTACGCCACGCAGGGCCCGGCGACCGCGGTCCCCGCCGACGGCGACGCGATCGGCTTCCGCTTCGCGGTCAGCGAGGACGCGAACGACGCCGCCCGGCCGTCCGGCGCCCCCGACTTCGCGGGGATCTGCGCCGGTACGGAGAGGAGGGCCGGCACCAAGCGGGTGGCGGTCGTCGTGGACTTCGGCGGTCCGCGGGACGCCCCACCGGGCGAGACGCCGCCGGACCCACCGGTCGAGACCGGCTGCGCGCAGGTGCGGAAGGACGCGACGAGCGCGGAGGCGCTGGCGGCGGTGGCGAAGCCGCTGCGCTACGACAGCGCGGCGCTGCTCTGCGGGATCGCGGGCTACCCGGCGAAGGGCTGCGGCGAGCAGGTGGCGGGCACACAGCCGTCCGCCGGGCAGGCGCGGCCGTCCGGCTCCACCTCCGCGACCGCCCCCACCGCCGCGAGTGACGGCGAGGGCGGCGGCCCGTCCGTCGGGATCGTCGCGGGCGGAGCGGCCGTGCTCGTGCTCGGTGGCGCGGCGATCTGGAAGGCCCGCCGCCGCACATGATCCGTGCCCCCGAGGCGAACCGTTCCAACGCCCTGCACGCGGGCGCCTGGTGGCTCTGGGCGCTCGGTCTGGCCGTGGCCGCCTCCCGTACCGCCAACCCGCTGCTCCTCGGTCTGATCGTCGGCGTCGCGGGCTATGTCGTCGCGGCGCGCCGCACCGACGCCCCCTGGGCACGCTCGTACGCGGCGTTCGTGAAGCTGGGCCTGTTCGTGGTGTTCCTGCGGGTGGTCTTCTCCGTCGTGCTCGGCTCTCCGATCCCCGGTACGCACGAGCTGTTCACGCTGCCCCGGCTGCCGCTGCCGGAATGGGCCCAAGGGGTACGGATCGGGGGCCGGGTCACCGCCGAGCAGCTGGTCCACGCGGTGTACGACGGGGCGAAGCTGGCGACCCTGCTGATCTGTGTGGGCGCGGCGAACGCGCTCGCCAACCCGGCCCGTCTCCTCAAGTCGCTGCCCGGCGCGCTGTACGAGGCCGGGGTCGCCGTCGTGGTGGCGATGACGTTCGCGCCGAACATGGTCGCGGACGTGGCCCGGCTGCGCACGGCGCGGCGGCTGCGGGGCCGCCCGACGGGCGGGGTGAAGGCGGTGCTCCAGATCGGACTCCCGGTTCTGGAGGGGGCGTTGGAGCGGTCGGTCGCGGTGGCGGCGTCGATGGACGCGCGCGGGTACGGGCGTACGGCGCGGGTCCCGGCGGCCGTGCGGCGGACGACGAACGTGCTGACGCTGGGCGGGCTGCTGGGGGTGTGCGCCGGTTCGTACGGGCTGCTGGCGGCGGAGGGCGCGGGGTACGGGCTGCCGCTCGTCGGCGCCGGTCTCGTCGCCGCCGTGGCCGGGCTGTGGCTCGGCGGGCGGCGGACGGTCCGGACCCGGTACCGGCCCGACCGATGGGGGGTCCGGGCCTGGTTGGTCGCCGGCTCGGGTGTGGCGGTGGCGGCCCTCATGATCGCGGCGAACGCGTACGCGCCCGAGGCGCTGCACCCCGGGGTCGTCCCGCTGGTGGCCCCGCAGCTGCCGGTGTGGCCCGCCGTGTCTCTCCTGCTGGGCCTCGTGCCCGCGTTCGTAGCCCCTGCGCCCAAGGAGTCCTGAGATCCCGTGATCCGCTTCGAGAACGTCTCGGTGACGTACGCGGACGCCGACGCGCCCACCCTTCGGGACATGAACCTGACCGTCCCGGAGGGCGAACTGGTCCTCCTCGTCGGCCCCTCCGGGGTCGGCAAGTCGACGCTGCTCGGCGCGGTGTCCGGGCTGGTCCCGCACTTCACGGGCGGGACGCTGACGGGCCGGGTCACGGTCGCGGGCCGCGACACACGGACGCACAAGCCGCGTGAACTGGCCGACGTCGTGGGCACGGTGGGCCAGGATCCGCTCGCGCACTTCGTCACGGACACGGTCGAGGACGAGCTGGCGTACGGGATGGAGTCCCTGGGTCTGGCGCCCGGGGTGATGCGGCGCCGGGTGGAGGAGACGCTGGACCTGCTGGGCCTGGCGGAGCTGCGCGACCGTCCCATCGCCACGCTCTCGGGCGGCCAGCGGCAGCGGGTGGCCATCGGCTCGGTGCTGACCCCGCACCCGAAGGTCCTGGTCCTGGACGAGCCGACGTCCGCCCTGGACCCGGCGGCGGCGGAGGACGTCCTGGCGGTGCTGCAGCGTCTGGTCCACGACCTGGGTACGACGGTCCTGATGGCCGAGCACCGCCTGGAGCGGGTGGTGCAGTACGCGGACCAGGTGCTTCTGCTGCCGGAGGGGTCCATGGGCCCGCCGACGGACATCATGGCCGTCTCGCCGGTCTGCCCACCGGTGGTGCAGCTGGGCCGCCTGGCGGGGTGGTCTCCGCTGCCGCTGACGGTACGCGACGCGCGGCGCCGTGCGAGTGGTTTGCGGGAGGCTCTGGCGGAGACCCCACCAGGGCTCCTCCCCGGGCCCCGCGCCTTCCCCGCTCATCCGGCCCGTCCGGCGATCGAGGACCGGCGGCCCGGGAGCGGAGCCCCCAGTCCCGGGAAGGGGCGGGGTGGGGGAATGTCCCTGTTCCGGCGGCGGCCCCCGCGCACCGCGACCGCCCCCGCCGTCCACCTCGTCGCCGTCGACGCGCTCGGCGTCCGACGCGGCCGCGTCGAAGCACTGCGGCACGTCGACCTCCAGGTCGACCCCGGAGAGACCGTCGCCCTCATGGGCCGCAACGGCGCCGGGAAGTCCACCCTGCTCGCCTCCCTCGTCGGCATGGTCACACCGACCTCCGGGGCCGTACTCGTCGGCGGGCGCGTCCCGCACCGGACCGACCCGCGCGACCTGGTCCGCCAGGTCGGTCTCGTACCGCAGGAGCCGCGTGACCTGCTGTACGCCGACACGGTCGCCGCCGAGTGCGCCGCGGCCGACACGGACGCGGGCGCCCGGCCGGGGACCTGCCGGGACCTGGTGTCCGAGCTCCTTCCGGGGGTCGCGGACGACACGCACCCGCGTGACCTGTCCGAAGGGCAGCGTCTCGCGCTCGCGCTCGCCGTCGTCCTCACCGGGCGCCCCCCGCTCCTCCTTCTCGACGAACCGACCCGGGGGCTCGACTACGCCGCCAAGGCCCGTCTCGTCACCCACCTGCGGACACTCGCCGCCGAGGGGCACGCCATCGTCCTCGCCACGCACGACGTGGAGCTGGCCGCCGAGCTGGCGCACCGGGTGGTGATCCTGGCGGGCGGCGAGGTCGTCGCGGACGGTCCGACCGCCGAGGTCGTCGTCTCCTCTCCCGCCTTCTCCCCGCAGGTCGCGAAGATCCTCGCCCCGCAGCCCTGGCTCACGGTCGAGCAGGTCGCCCCGCACCTGACGGAGGGCCTGTGAGCACGTCCGCGCGCCCGATCCGCCTCGGTCCCCGCTCGATCGCCGCCCTCGTCCTGATCTCCGTCGTCGGCGTCATCGCCTTCGGCTGGCCGCTGCTGGCCGACTCCGGTTCGGCCGTCGGCTCCCACTCCGCCGACGCGCCCTGGCTCTTCGCCGCCCTGCTCCCGCTTCTCGTCGCCGTGGTCGTGGCGACCATCGCCGACGGCGGCATGGACGCGAAGGCGGTCGCGATGCTGGGGGTGCTGGCCGCCGTCGGGGCGGCCCTGCGCCCCCTGGGCGCCGGTACGGCCGGTCTGGAGCCGATGTTCTTCCTGATGGTGCTCAGCGGCCGGGTCCTCGGCCCGGGCTTCGGCTTCGTCCTCGGCTCGGTGACGATGTTCGCGTCCGCCCTGCTCACGGGCGGTGTGGGCCCCTGGATGCCGTTCCAGATGCTGTCGATGGGGTGGTTCACGATGGGCGCCGGGCTGCTGCCGGGCGCGGACCGCCTCCGCGGCCGCGGCGAGCTGCTGTTGCTGTCCCTGTACGGGTTCCTGGCGGCGTTCGCGTACGGCACGGTCATGAATCTGTACGGCTGGGTGCTCGTGCCCGGCCTGGCCTCGGGCATCTCGTACCAGGCGGGCGATCCGGTGGGGGAGAACCTGCTGCGGTTCGCCGCGTACGTCCTGGCGACCTCGCTCGGCTGGGACCTGGGCCGGGCGGCGCTGACCGTCGTCCTCACGCTGACCGTCGGCGGGGCTCTCCTCAAGGCGCTGCGGCGGGCAACACGAAGGGCGAACTTCGAGGCCCAGGTCACATTCGAGGCCGCTCGGAGGCCCCCGGACGGTGAGGCGCCCCACAGGACCTACGTCACGTACGGCCCGGAATAGCAGACGGGCACATAGCCCCAAATCACCCCACACAGTCCCAGTGCCTGCCAAAAAACCCGCCCCCGGTCCTGGGCCGTTCGCCGGGAGTGCGATCGGGGGTAGTACACGGCGTCGTTGCCACGGCCTGCCCAGCCTGCTTGTCTGGTGGACGTCGCCAGGCAGCCGGCGCTCAGCGCAGCTCCTCGGACAGGCCGATTCCCCACGGTTCCCGGATCCCCGGGCTCTGGTTCCGGCTTGCCTGAAACGCCCGGCGAAGATCATGTCCCCGACGTTAGGTGTCCACGTTGTTCCGCTCCATCGCCACTCGTGTCTCGGCCCGCAAGAAGACCGTCGCCGCCTCCGCAGCCGTGCTGCTGAGCGCCTCGGGTGCGGTGCTGGGCACGACGGCCTCGGCCTCGGCCGCGACCCCGCAGGAGATTGCCAAGCAGATCGTCCCTGCTTCGCAGTACCAGGCGTTCAGCAAGATCGTGTCGCACGAGTCCGGTTGGAACCACACCGCGACCAACTCCTCCAGCGGCGCCTACGGCCTGGTCCAGGCCCTGCCGGCCTCGAAGATGTCCTCGGCCGGCTCCGACTGGAAGACCAACCCGGCCACGCAGATCAAGTGGGGCCTGAACTACATGAACGAGCGCTACGGCAGCCCGAACGCCGCCTGGGCGTTCTGGCAGGCCAACGGCTGGTACTGAGAGACCGCCGACAGCCGCTTCCGCACGGCCCCGCCCTCCTTCCGGAGGTGCGGGGCCGGCCGCGTTCTCCGGCGTCCCCGATCGGGGCCTGCCGCGCTCTCCGGCGTCCCCGACCGAGGGCCTACAGCCGCTGGATGATGGTGCCGGTGGCCAGCGCCCCGCCCGCGCACATGGTGATCAGCGCGAACTCCTTGTCCCTGCGCTCCAGTTCGTGCAGGGCGGTGGTGATGAGCCGGGCCCCGGTGGCGCCGACGGGGTGGCCCAGGGCGATCGCGCCGCCGTTGACATTGACCTTCGTCAGCCCGTCCAGGTCCCGCTCGAAGACCTGCGCCCAGCTGAGCACGACCGACGCGAAGGCTTCGTTGATCTCGACGAGGTCGATGTCCTTGAGCGACATCCCGGCCTTCCCGAGGACGGCGCGGGTGGCGTCGATGGGCCCGTCGAGGTGGAAGTGCGGGTCGGAGCCGACGAGGGCCTGGGCGACGATCCGGGCGCGGGGCCGCAGTTTGAGCGCGCGAGCCATGCGCTTGGATGCCCACATCAGGGCGCAGGCGCCGTCGGAGATCTGGGAGGAGTTCCCCGCGGTGTGGACGGCGGTCGGCATGACCGGCTTGAGCCGGCCCAGGGCCTCCATGCTGGTGTCCCGCAGCCCCTCGTCGCGGTCGACGAGCCGCCACATGCCCTGACCGGCGGCCTGCTCCTCCTCGGTGGTGGGGACCTGGACGGCGAAGGTCTCGCGCTTGAAGCGCTCCTCGGACCAGGCGACGGCGGCGCGTTCCTGGGAGAGCAGGCCGAGCGAGTCGACCCGCTCACGGGTGAGCCCGCGACGCCGGGCGATGCGCTCGGCGGCCTCGAACTGGTTGGGCAGGTCGACGTTCCACTCGTCGGGCCAGGGCTTTCCCGGGCCGTGCTTGGAACCGGAGCCGAGGGGGACGCGGGACATCGCCTCCACACCGCAGCTGATGCCGATGTCGATGACCCCGGAGGCGATCATGTTGGCGACCATGTGGCTCGCCTGCTGCGAGGAGCCGCACTGGCAGTCGACGGTGGTGGCGGCGGTCTCGTAGGGCAGCCCCATGGTGAGCCAGGCGTTGCGGGCGGGGTTCATGGACTGTTCGCCGGCGTGGGTGACCGTACCGCCGACGATCTGCTCGACACAGTCGGCGTGGATGCCGGTGCGTCCGAGGAGTTCGCGGTAGGTCTCCCCCAGGAGGTAGGCGGGGTGCAGATTGGCGAGCGCGCCTCCGCGCTTGCCGATGGGAGTGCGTACGGCTTCGACGATGACGGGTTCCGCGGCCATGAGCTCGTCCTCTCCTCGCCCTGGCGGGGTGTCCCGGCACTCCGCCACAGGGAACTAGTACGCGTTCTAGTTCTCTGTGCAGTCTTATGACTGCTACCGCCGGTACGCAAGGGTCGTGCACTCACCCTCACGCGCCTCTCCCCGGCAACAGATCCCGCCGGGGCCCTTGTCACTTGTAGAACTCGTTACTACCTTTCCGGCACCTTCCACCCTTCTGATGGACCGTCAGACATGCGCGTCTCAGACATGGAGTGTGCTGCCGATGACCTGCCCTCACCTCCCCGAAGGTTTCGACGCAACCGACCCCGATCTGCTCCAGAGCCGCATCCCCCACCCGGAGTTCGCGCGGCTGCGGCAGACCGCCCCGGTCTGGTGGTGCCCCCAGCCGCGCGGTGTCACGGGCTTCGACGACGAGGGCTACTGGGCCGTCACCCGGCACGCGGACGTCAAGTACGTCTCCACCCGTCCCGAGTTGTTCTCCTCCACCGAGAACACGGCCGTCATCCGCTTCAACGAGCACATCACCCGGGACCAGATCGAGGTCCAGAAGCTGATCATGCTCAACATGGACCCGCCCGAGCACACCCGCGTCCGCCAGATCGTCCAGCGCGGCTTCACCCCCCGCGCGATACGGAACCTGGAGGCGGCGCTGCGCGAGCGCGCCCGGAAGATCGTCGAGGAGGCGAAGCGGAACGCCGGGGCGGACGGCACCTTCGACTTCGTCACCCGGGTCGCCGTCGAACTCCCGCTCCAGGCGATCGCCGAACTCATCGGCGTACCCCAGGAGGACCGCTCCCGGATCTTCGACTGGTCGAACAAGATGGTCGCGTACGACGATCCCGAGTACGCCATCACCGAGGAGATCGGCGCCGAGGCCGCCATGGAGCTCATCGGGTACTCGATGAACCTGGCCGCCGCCCGCAAGGAGTGCCCGGCCAAGGACATCGTGACCCAGCTGGTCGCCGCCGAGGGTCAGGGCAACCTCTCCTCCGACGAGTTCGGCTTCTTCGTCCTGCTGCTGGCGGTGGCCGGCAACGAGACCACCCGTAACGCCATCAGCCATGGCATGCACGCCTTCCTCACCCACCCCGACCAGTGGGAACTCTTCAAGCGCGAGCGGCCCGCCACCGCCGCCGAGGAGATCGTGCGATGGGCGACCCCGGTGGTCTCCTTCCAGCGGACGGCGACCCAGGACACCGAGCTCGGCGGGCAGAAGATCCGCAAGGGCGACCGGCTGGGGCTCTTCTACTCCTCCGCCAACAACGATCCCGAGGTCTTCGAACGCCCGGAGACCTTCGACATCACCCGCGACCCCAACCCCCACCTCGGCTTCGGCGGCGGAGGCCCGCACTTCTGCCTCGGCAAGTCCCTGGCCGTCAACGAGATCGAGCTGATCTTCAACGCCCTCGCGGACGAGCTGCCCGATCTGGCCCTGGCGGGCGAACCCCGCCGCCTGCGGGCGGCCTGGCTCAACGGCATCAAGGAGCTCCAGGTCCGGGTGACCACCTGACGACGAAGGCGGAGGCCTCCCCTACGCCGGGCCCCCGCCTCTCCCACCGGAACCACCCCGGCCCCCGAAGCCCCAGGAACCGGATCTCCGCGCCCCGCGTCTGACCCCGCATGCGGGGGAAACACAGAATTCTGGCCATGATCGTCGCGCTGCTCGCGCTCCAGCTCGGCTCGCTCGTGGCCCCGGCGTACGCCTGCGGCTGCGGAGCCATGGTCGCCGACCGCGCCCAGCGGATCGGCGTGGACCGGGAGACCTCGGCCGTGCGCTGGGACGGCCGTACCGAAGAGATCGTCATGCGCTTCACCGTGCGCGGGAACGCCGAGCGGGCCGCCTGGATCATGCCCGTACCGAGTCGGGCCGACGTCGCACTCGGCGACGGCGCGCTCTTCGACGAGCTCGACCGGCTCACCCGGCCCGAGCACAGGGACCGGCACTACTTCTGGCCACGCGGGGACGACTGGCCGTTCGCCGACCGCGACATGGACGGCGCGGGCGCCGCCCCGCCCGGCGCGAGCGCCGCGGACGTCGGCGTCGTCGGACGCGAGCGGCTCGGCCCCTTCGACGTGGCCCGGCTGACCGCGACGGACCCGAAGGCGCTCAGCGGCTGGCTGGAACAGAACGGCTTCGAGCTGTCCGGCCGGCTGGCGACCGAGCTGAAGCCGTACGTCGAGCAGGAGTGGGAGTACGTCGCCGTGCGCCTCGCGCCCGACGACGAGGGCACGGTGCTGCGGGGCGAGCTCGACCCGTTGAAGATCCGTTTCGCCAGCGACCGGCTGGTCTACCCGATGCGGCTCTCGCGGCTGGCGCAGACCCCTCAGTCGCTCGGTCTCTACGTGCTCGCGGACCATCGCATGGAGCCGCGCGACACCATCGGCGGGGCGCGGCCCGAGGTGCGGTTCGCGGGCCCGATCCAACCGGAGGGCGCGGTCGCCGGACTGACCGGCGGCCGAGGCCGGGTCTATCTCACCGCCCTCGACCAGGAGTTCCCCGAGCCCTCGCGGATCGACGGCGACCACGAGCTGCGGGCGGTCTCCGACACCCCCTACCGGGAGATCGTCTACACGGACCGGCTGCTCACGGTCGGCGGCGGCATCCCGGTCTGGCTCCTGACGGTGTCCGGCGTCCTGATGGTGGGCGTCGCGACAGCCGTGGCGGTACGGGTAAGGCGGCAGCGCGCCGGGGTACGTTCGGCCGTATGACCAACGATCAATGGACCAGCGTCGACCGCTACTTCACCGATCTGCTCGCCCCGGCCGACGAGGCGCTCGCCGCCGCCCTCGCGGACTCCAAGGCCGCGGGGCTGCCCGAGATCGCCGTCGCCCCCAACCAGGGCAAGCTGCTGAACCTGCTCGCCACGATGCTGGGCGCGCGCACGATCCTGGAGATCGGCACGCTCGGCGGCTACAGCACGATCTGGCTGGCCCGCGCCCTGCCCGCCGACGGCCGGCTGATCACCCTGGAGTACAACCCGGCCCACGCCGACGTGGCCCGCGCCAACATCGCCCGCGCCGGCCTCGACAAGATCGTCGAGGTCCGCACGGGCGCGGCCCTGGACACCCTCCCGCAACTGGAGGCGGAGGGCGCGGGCCCGTTCGACCTCGTCTTCATCGACGCCGACAAGGCGAACAACGCCCACTACGTCTCCTGGGCGCTGAAGCTCTCCCGTCCGGGCACGCTGATCATCGTCGACAACGTGGTGCGGGGCGGGAAGGTCGCCGTCGCGCACCCGGACGACCCGGCGATCACCGGCACCCGCGAGATGATCGAACTCGTCTCGCGCGAGCCCCGTCTGGACGCGACCGCCGTCCAGACGGTGGGCACCAAGGGCTACGACGGCCTGCTCGTCGCCCGCGTGGTGGGGTAGGTCGTCCCCCGTCGTTCAGCCGGCACCCGGCGCGACTTCACGGCCTCGTCGCGGCGGGCGCGCTCGATCGCCAGCCGGCGAAGAGCGGCACCTCGCCCGAGGCGTCCAGCACCACGACGCCGAAGGGCCGGTCGAAGGCGATCACCTCGATCACCTCCCGCCGGGGCGAGGCGGCGCCGCGGGTCATGGCGACGACCGTGGCCGCGGCGGCCTCCACGCCCTGCTCGGCGACCTCGACGAGGGCCTCCTGGACGACCTTGGCGACACACAGCCCGTGCGACGACGGGCACAGGCCGGAGAAGTCGGCGTCCGGGCGGACGGCCCGGGTGATGCCGAGCGCGGGCAGCTGCTCGTACACATCGGTCCTCGTACGCAACGAGAAGCGGGGCAGGGCGAGTTCGACGCCGTCGGCCCTCAGCCGCTCGCGCGTCCCGTGCCCCGCCCAGGCGGCCGCCAGCGCCTCGGCGGGGCCGTCGCCGTCCGCGCCGAGGACGAACCGCACGCGCGCGGCGCTGCCTTCCTCCCCCGCGCACGGCAGCTCGACGACGGTCGCCCCGCCGACCCGCCACGCCCACGACGCCGGGATCCGCCGGTGCATGGTCGGTACGGAGGTGGTGGCGCCGCGCCCGTCCGTGAACGGCTCGTCCCGCGTCCCCGCGACCGGGAAGGCCGTGAGCCAGGACGCTTGGAGCGCGAGGGCGTTGACCAGCACCAGGTCCTCGGAACCGTCCAGGTCGATCGGCAGCCGGTCGATCCGGCCGCCGGTGGCCCGCGCCACCCAGGAGTCGAGTTCGCTCTGCGCGGTCCCGTCGGCCAGCGTGCCGAAGCCGATGCTGGGCAGGCCCCGCCGAAAGGCGGGCAGCACCGGCACCCTGCTCCACACACCGGTCGCCACCGCGAGCCCATCGGTCCGCCCGAGCCGCCGCCCCGCGGCGGTCACCGCCTCGGCGGCCGCCCCGCCCTCGACGCCGAGCAGCTCCCGCAGCTCCTCTGCCGTCCGCGTACGGGCTCCGGAGGCGACGGCCGCGAGGCCCAGCCACAGCCCGGCCGGCGAGCAGACGAAGTCGTCGTCACCGAGCCGGGGCAGCCACCGCGCGGCGAGCGCCCGAATGGCACCCGTATGCGTCGCCAGGTCCGTACCGGTCATATCCTGCCCCCCATGAGCATCGTGAAGATCAACGTCCTGACCGTGCCGGCCGAGCAGCGTGAGGTGCTCGAGCAGCGCTTCGCCTCGCGGGCCGGGGCCGTGGAGGGCTCCGACGGCTTCGAGTGGTTCGAGCTGCTGCGCCCGGTGGAGGGTACCGACCAGTACCTGGTGTACACCCGCTGGCGCAGCGAAGAGGACTTCCAGAACTGGATGAACGGTTCCATGAAGGCCGCCCACCAGGGCACCTCCGGCGCCGGCGAGGGCGGCGGCCCGGGCGGGGCCGCCGGGGAGCGTCCGAAGCCCGCGGCGACCGGCTCCACGCTGTGGTCGTTCGAGGTCGTCCAGCAGGCGTCTCCGAAGTAGCCCGCGCAGGCGGTCGGCGGCGGCCGTAAAGGGGAGGCGCGGACGGCCGCGCACCACCCACAATGACGCCATGACCTGGACCTTCTCCCCCGAGCGCGTCGACACCCCGGCCGCCACCGCCCTTCGCCGCGACTACTACGACGAGGTCGCGAGCCGCTATTGGAAGCGGCCCGCGACCGCGGCGGAGATCGACGAGGGCCTGACCAACGACGGTGTGGAGCTGCTGACTCCGCCGACCGGCCGGTTCCTCGTCGGCACCTTCGCGGACGCGCCGGCGGCCTGCGGCGGGGTCCTGATGCTGGACGCGGGGCGCGCCGAGCTGACGCGCGTGTACATCCGGCCCCCGTTCCGCGGCAAGGGCGGTGCGGGGCTTCTCCTCGACAGTCTGGAGGCGGCCGCCCGCGAGCTGGGGGCGCGCCGTATGGTTCTCAACACCCGTCTCGATCTCATCGAGGCGCGCACGCTGTACACCCGCCATGGGTACGCGGAGATACCCGCGTACTGCGAGGGCCCGTACATGGAGATCTGGTACGGCAAGGAGCTGTAGAGACGACGGCAGGCCCGGCGGCCCGGGGCCCGGCCGTCGGGCGTGGCGGCTCGGGCGCGGCGGCCCGGCGCGGCCGTCAGGCGTGGCGGCTCAGGCACGGCGTGGCCGCCGGCGCGGCCGTCAGGCGTGGCGGCTCGGGCGCGGCGGCCCGGCGCGGCCGTCAGGCGTGGCGGCTCGGGCGCGGCGGCCCGGCGCGACCGTCAGGCGTGGCGGCTCAGGCACGGCGGGGCCCGGCGCGACCGTCAGGCGTGGCTGCGGCGTCAGGCGTGGTGGTCGCGGGGCGGCTCGGGCGAGCGCGGCCGTTCCGCGTCCGAGCCGCTCAGTTCGGCCGTCAGCTCCTCCACCAGTTTCACCAGATCCGTGGGCCGCTCCGGCCCCCACCAGTCCCCGAGCAGCTCCGCCAGCGACTCCTCGCGCGCCTTGGCCAGCCTTGCCGCCGTCTCGACCCCCTCGTCCGTGAGCATCAGCTGCAGTCCCTCCCGGCGGGCCAGCCGTCGCCCCTCCACCTCACGGGCCGCCTCGGTGATGGCCCGCAGCGGTACGGGCGTCGTCTCGGCGAGCCGGGCGGGCTCGACGGTGCCGTGGCGGCGGATCCGCAGCAGCAGCCAGCTCGACGCGGGCAGCAGGTCGAGCCCCGCCCTCGCGGTGATCTTCTCGTAGACCGCCTTGCGTCCCTCACGTGAACCGAGCACCGACAGGGCGCGGGCGCACTCGTCGTACGAGGAGCGCTCCACCGGATTGGAGGCCAGCGTCTGGCTGGGGTCGGGGGCGGTCACCGAACCGCGCAGCTTGTCCTCCTTCAGGAACCAGGCGACCACGAAGGCGATGAGGACGACCGGCGCCGCGTACAGGAACACGTCGGTGATCGAGGTGGCGTACGCGTGCAGGACCGAGGGGCGCAGCCCGGGTGGCAGGGCGGCGATGGCGCGCGGGTCGGCGGCCAGTTGGTCGGGGCCGGTTCCGGGCGGCAGGTTCTGTCCGGCGAGGGCGTCGTCGAGCTTGTGGGTGAGCCGGTTGGCGAAGATCGTGCCGAAGACGGCGACGCCGAAGGAGGCTCCGATGGAGCGGAAGAACGTGGCGCCGGAGGTGGCGACGCCGAGATCCTGGTAGGAGACGGCGTTCTGCACGACGAGGACGAGGACCTGCATGACCAGGCCGAGGCCGGCGCCGAAGACGAAGAAGTAGACGCTCATCGCCCAGGTGGAGCTGGTCTCGGTCAGCTCGTTGAGGAGGAGCAGTCCGAGGCCGGTGACGGCCGTTCCGGCGATGGGGAAGACCTTCCAGCGGCCGGTGCGGGAGACGATCTGGCCGGACGCCGTCGAGGTGATGAGCATGCCGAGGACCATCGGCAGCATGTGGACACCGGACATCGTCGGGGTGACGCCCTGGACGACCTGGAGGAAGGTCGGCAGATAGGTCATGGCGCCGAACATCGCGAAGCCGATGACGAAGCTGATGACCGAGACGAGCGTGAAGGTCCTGATCCGGAACAGCTTCAGGGGCAGGACGGGCTCGACGGCGCGCTTCTCGACGTACACGAACCAGACCAGGAGTACGGCTCCGAGGACGGCGAGCCCGATGATCTGCGCGGAGCCCCACGCCCAGGTGGTGCCGCCGAGGGAGGCCACCAGGACCAGGCAGGTGGCCACGGAGGCGATGAGGAAGGTGCCGAGGTAGTCGATGGTGTGGCGGGTTCCACGGGCCGGGATGTGCAGCACGGCGGCGATCACGAAGAGGGCCACCACGCCGATGGGCAGGTTGATGTAGAAGACCCAGCGCCAGGAGAGGTGCTCGGTGAACAGCCCTCCGAGGAGGGGGCCGAGGACGCTCGTGGCACCGAAGACGGCGCCGAAGAGACCTTGGTACTTTCCGCGTTCCCGTGGGGAGACGAGGTCGCCGACGATCGCCATCGAGAGAACCATGAGACCGCCGCCGCCGAGGCCCTGGACGCCGCGGAAGGCGATGAGCTGCGGCATGTTCTGGGCGATCCCGCAGAGGGCGGAGCCGAGGAGGAAGATGCCGATGGCGGCCTGGAAGAGCTTCTTGCGGCCGTACTGGTCGCCGAGCTTGCCCCACAGCGGGGTGGCGGCGGTCGCCGCCAGCATGTAGGCGGTGACGACCCACGACAGGTGCTCCATGCCGCCGAGTTCGCTGACGATGGTCGGCAGGGCGGTGGAGACGATGGTCTGGTCGAGCGCGGCGAGCAGCATGCCGAGCAGCAGCGCACCGATGGCGACGACGACGGCGCGGTGACTCTGCCCCTCCCCCGGCACGGGGCCGCCGCCGACGTCCGGCGTGCGTACTTCCTGGGCCATGGGCACTTACCTCCGAGGGTCCTCAGTACCCCCCATCCTGATCGCTATGTCCGGTTATGGCCTGCCGAAGAGAACGGCTGTTCAGGTGGAGGCGGGGGTGGCCTGCATAATCGCTCGCAATTGAACTGGGGAGGGACCCACGGTGCTCGGACACGTCTGTCCTGAATGCGGTGCACGGAGACCGGGCTGCGCCTGCGCCCATGCGGAGATCGCGGCGGCGGAGGACTTCGACCCGTTGCGGATTCGCCCGTACGTGACGCTGGATACGCCACCGGTGCGACCGGCGGAGGGATACGGGGCCGCCCCCGTTCCGCCGCAGGGGGTACGGGAGGCGGCGGCGGGGGCCGACCGGGCGAACGCGGGGGCGGCGGGCGCGGGCAGTGACGCGGCGGGCGGGGCGGGCGCGGCGGCCGGGCTTGAGCCGGTCGGGCCGATGCCGATACCGCTCCCGCCGGAGCCGACCGGGCTGGGACCGGGTGGGCCGATGCCGGGCGGGCCGATGCCGGGCGGCCGGATTCCACTCCCGGCGGAGCAGGCCGGAACCGGACCGGTCGGACCGGAGCAGACCGGGCCGGGTCAGTTCGGGCCGACGCCGGTCGGCGCAGGACCGCTCCCGCCGCAGCAGACCGTGACTGGCCCAGGCGGCCCGCCCCCGGGCGGACCCGGGCCGGCCGGGCCGATGCCGGTCGGCGCGGGGACACTCCCGCCGCAGCACACCGGACCGATGCCACTCCCGCCACAGCGGAACGGGCCCGGGCCGGCCGGCCCCATACCGGGCGCCGCTGGGCCCCTGGGGGCCGCGCCGGTGCCGCCGGAGTCGCCTTCGGAGGTGACCACGCCGCTTCCGGTGATCGCTCCGACACCGCCGACCGCCGCGGTTGCCTCGCCCGCCGCCGTTGCCTCGCCCGGCCCCGCGCCCGCCCCGGCACCCGCTCCCGGCCCCGAGCCGCAGGAGTCGTACCCCGCCGGGGACCCGTCCGAGACGATGACGCTGCTGCTGCGCGGGGTCGTCGGCGATCCGACCGCCCATGGGGGAATCGCGGGGGACTTCGGGGACGACGCACGGCCGGAGCTGCCCGCCACCCGTCGGCGCGGCGCGCTCGTCGCGCTGGCGGCGGCCGTCGCCGTCGCGGTGATCGGTACGGCGGCCCTCGCGGCCGGCCTGCTCGACGCCGACGGCGAGACCGAGGACCGGGCGGCCGTGCCCACCGTCACCACGAGCGCGTCCGAGAACGTCGCCGTCTCCGAGGCCCCGTCCCCCTCGCCCTCGGCGTCGACCTCCACCTCGCCCACCACGTCCCCCTCCCCCACCACCTCACCGTCCGCGCGGACGACGGCCTCTTCGGCCCCGTCCTCGGCGTCGGGGACCGCGACGGCCGCCTCCACCGGGGCGGCCGGGCAGCCGTCGCCGTCGGCGAGTCGGAGCCGCTCCGCCCCCGTCGTCGCTCCGACGCAGAGCGCCGACGGGCCCACCCTGCGCCGCGGGGACAGAGGGGCGGAGGTCAAGGAACTCCAGAAGCGCCTGCGCCAGGTGGGGGCGTACGACGGCCGGACGGACGGCGTGTACGACAGGGACGTCGAGGCCGCGGTCGCGCTCTACCAGTCGTACAAGTACATCCCGGAGGACCCGGAGGGCGTGTACGGGCCGCACACGCGCCGCGCCCTGGAGGCCGAGACGCGCGGGTGAGATCCGTCATGCGGGACGGGGTGGCGCCCAGGCACCTCGTTTTGTATCGTGGAGGAACAAAGTGGCCCCGCTCGCACTCCCTGACCGGTGAGCGGGTCCACTTCGTTTTCTCCCACCCCTTCGGAGACCCTCGATGGATGCCACCACCCCGGCAACGCTCACCGCTCGTGCCCTGCTCCTCGACATGGACGGCACGCTCGTCAACTCCGACGCCGTCGTGGAGCGCTGCTGGCGCCGGTGGGCCGTGCGCCACGGACTCGACCCCGAGCAGGCGCTCAAGGTCGTCCACGGCCGCCAGGGGTACGCGACGATGGCCGTCCTCCTCCCCGACCGGCCGATGGAGGAGAACTACGCGGACAACCGCGTGATGCTGGCCGAGGAGACCGCCGACCTGGACGGTGTCGTGCCGGTCCCGGGCGCCCCGGCCTTCATGGACGCGATAGCCGCCCTGCCGCACGCCCTGGTGACCTCGGCCGACGCGCCCCTCGCCCGCGCCCGGATGGGCGCGGCGGCGCTGCGGATGCCGGAGATCCGGGTCACGGCGGAGTGCGTCGGCGCGAGCAAGCCGGACCCGGAGGGCTTCCTCAAGGGCGCGGCGGAGCTGGGCTTCGACCCGGCGGACTGCGTGGTCTTCGAGGACTCCGAGGCCGGAATCCAGGCGGGCCGCGCGGCGGGCATGCGGGTGGTGGGCGTGGGCCCGCGAGCGGCCGCCTTCGCCCCGGACGTCCACGTCGAGGACCTGACCTCCCTGCGGGTGACCGCCGACGCGGCCGGCACGATCCGGCTGACGGTCCTGGCGTAAGCGCCCGCCGCCGGGGCCCCCGGCGGCTACGGCGAGGACCACCACCGCCCCGGCGGACACGACGGCGAGGACGCCCCCGCCTCGACGGCTACGGCAAGGACCACCACCGGCCGGCGACTACGGCGAGGACTGCCACCGCCGCGGCGGACACGACGGCGAGGACCGTCACCGCCCCAGCGGACACGACGGCAAGGACCACCACCACCCCAGCGGACACGACGGCGAGGACCGCCACCGCCCCGACGGCCACGGCAAGAACCACCACCGGCCGGCGACTACGGCGAGGACCGCCACCGCCCCGACGGCCACGGCAAGAACCACCACCGGCCCCGCCGCCCCGGCGGTCACAACGGCATGCACCGCCCCGCCCCAGCGGCCACAACGGCAGGCACCGCGCCCCCGCACCAGTCACCGCGCGCCGGCCACCCCGCACCCACTGCCCCCGCCAGTCCCCACCCGCCGGTCTCGCCCGTCATTCCCCCCGCGCCAGTCGCCCCCGCGCCACCAGCTCAAGGACCACCGCGACCGCCACCGCCTGGACCACCATCAGGGCCACCAGGACGAACAGCTGCACCGCCCCCGCCTCCCACGGGGACGCGCCGCCCAGCAGCATCCCCACGAACGCGCCCGGCAGCGTCACCAGACCCACCGTCCTCGTCTGGTCGAGCCCCGGGAGCAGCGCGTCCGAGGCCGCCTCCCTGGCCACCTCCAGTCGGGCCTCCCGCGCCTGGAGCCCCAGCGCGAGCCCCGCCTCCACCTCGCCGCGCCGCGTCTCCAGCTCGTCGAGCGCGCGCCGCCCGCCGAGCACCGTGGCCGTCAGCGCACCGCCGATGAGGATGCCGGTCACCGGGATGAGCGCCACGCCCCGCACCGGTACGAGCCCGGTGAGCACGAGCGCCCCCACGACCGGCACCACGCCCGCCGCGAGCGGCACCCCGGCCCACCACCAGCCACGCCCCGGAGAGGGGACGATCCGCCGCCCGGCCGTCCACACCGCGACGCCGTACATCAGCAGCAGGAACCCCAGCAGCAGCGGCAGGTGGCGCATCACCCAGCCGATCACCAAGGAGACGGCCACCAGCTGAACGGCCGCCCGCCCGCCGGCGACCAGACTGTCGCGGGCCCGCCCGAGCCGGGCGACGGCGACCACCCCCGCGGCCAGGGCGAGCAGAACGGCGAGAACCACCCCGAAGGTGACATTGACGTCCAGAAGCACGCGCCAACCCTAGGCGCGACGCGGGAATCTGTCGTTCCGTCACCCTCTCCACCCCTTGATGTGACGTGCTCATGTCGTCACTCTGTTACCTGGCGCACCCCCCACCGAAACCTGGCGCCGCCACGATGACCGGGCCGCCCGGCACCCGCCCGCGGACGGCACGGCCAAGGTCCCCCACCTCAAGGGAGTTCGCATGCTCGCCGCCACTGTCTACGCGCGTCGAATAGCTCGCCGCGCGGGCGTCCTCACCGCCACCGCCGCCCTCGGCGTCACCGGCCTCCTGGCCACCGCCCCCGCCGCGCAGGCCGCCCCGCCCACCCCGGTCAGCGCCGCCACGGCCCGTACGTACCTCGCCTCCCTCACCGTGAAGGCGGAAGGTTCCTCCAGCGGCTACAGCCGGGATCTCTTCCCCCACTGGAGCACCCAGTCGGGCGCGTGCAACACCCGCGAGGTCGTCCTCAAGCGGGACGGCGTGAACGTCGTGCAGGACTCCAGCTGCGCGGCCGTCAGCGGCAGTTGGTACTCCGAGTACGACGGCGCCACCTGGACCGCCGCGTCCGACCTCGACATCGACCACGTCGTGGCGCTCGCCGAGGCCTGGCGCTCGGGCGCCAACTCCTGGACGACCTCCCAGCGGCAGGCGTTCGCCAACGACCTGACCCGTCCGCAGCTCATCGCCGTCACCGACAACGTCAACCAGGCCAAGAGCGACCTCGACCCGGCGGAGTGGATGCCGTCGCGCACCGCGTACCGCTGCACGTACGCCCGCATGTGGGTGCACGTGAAGTACCACTGGAAGCTGAGCATCGACTCTGCCGAGAAGAGCGCCCTCCAGTCGGTCCTCAACGGCTGCTGAGAACGACCGCTGAGACGGCCACTGAGAACGGCCACTGAGAACGACCGCTGACAACGGACGGGGAACGCTTCCCGGTCCCCTCCGTCGTTCCGTACCGTACGGCGGAACGACGGAGGGGGATCAACGATGGCGGCCGGACTCAGACTCGGACCACTGCTGCGGTACGTCGACGGGGTGACGGGCGACAGCGCGACGGTATGGGTCGAGGCCGACCGCCCGTGCGGGGCGGAGGTCCGGTGCGAGGACGGCGCCGGCGGCCTGACGCGTACGTTCCAGATCGCCGGCCACCACTACGCCCTGATCCCGGTGACCGGTCTGACGCCGGGCAAGGCGACGCCGTACGAGGTACTGCTCGACGGCCGCCGCGTCTGGCCCCTGCCGGGCTCGCCGTTCCCGCCGAGCACCATCCGCACCCCCGCTCATGGCCCGGACGCCGATCTCCGGGTCGTCTTCGGCTCCTGCCGCTGGGCGGCGAAACCCGCGACCGGCCGTGACCCCGTCGGCCCGGACGCGCTCGACACCCTGGCGACGGTCCTCGCCACGACCCCGGCCACGGGTACCTCGTACCGCGAACGCCCCGACGTGCTGCTGCTCCTGGGCGACCAGGTGTACGCGGACGAGACCTCCGCCCCCACCCGCCGCCGGCTCGCCGCTCGCCGCGATCCCCGCGACCCTCCGGGGGCGGAGGTCGGGGAGTACGAGGAGTACACCTGGCTCTACGACGAGTCCTGGCGCGACCCCGAGGTCCGCTGGCTGCTCTCCACCGTCCCCAGCTGCATGATCTTCGACGACCACGACATCATCGACGACTGGAACACCAGCGCCGTCTGGCTGGCGCGGACGCGGCGCACGCCCTGGTGGCGCGAGCGCGCGCTGAGCGGGCTGATGTCGTACTGGGTGTACCAGCACCTCGGCAATCTCTCTCCGGCCGAACTGGCGGCGGACCCTCTGTACGCGGAGGTGTGCGCCGTGCCCGACGGCACCGAGCGGCTACGGCGGTTCGCGTCGGAGGCGGACGCCGATCCGGCCGGCGTGCGGTGGAGTTACCGCAGGGACTTCGGCCGGACCCGGCTGCTGATGATCGACACGCGGGCCGCCCGTGTCCTGCGGGAGGACGCGCGCGCGATGCTCGACCCGGCCGAGGCCGACTGGGTGCGCGATCAGGCGCTCGCCGGTCCGGGCACGTACGACCATCTCCTCGTCGGCACCTCGCTGCCCTGGCTGCTGCCGCCGCTCGTCCACGACGCGGAGGCGTGGAACGCGGCGCTGTGCCGGGGCGAGCGGGGCGGACCCGACGGCCGCTGGGCGCGGTTCGCCGAGGCTCTGCGACAGCGCGCGGACCTGGAGCACTGGGCGGCGTTCCCGTCGTCCTTCGAGGCGCTGACGGCGCTGCTGGCGGAGGCGGGGAGCGGGCCTCAGGCACCGGCGACGGTGTGCGTGCTGTCGGGGGACGTCCACCACGCGTACGTGGCGGAACCGGAGTGGCCGGACGCGGATGCCGCCGAGACGGCCCGGGAGCGGTCGGCCCAGGCGGACGCGCGGGCGCCCGCGACGCCGGCGCCCCGGGTGCCCCAGGCGCCTCCCGCGGCTCCCCTGTCTCCGCCGCCTCCGGTCGCGCGCGTGGTGCAGCTGACCTGCTCCCCGCTGCACAACGCGGTCCCGGCCTCGATACGCATCGGCTTCCGCTTCGGCTGGAGCGGCGCGGGGCGTCGCCTGGGCCGGGTCCTGGCCCGGCACGGCCGAGTGGGACGGCCGGTGATCGGCTGGCGCAAAACGGGTGGACCGTGGTTCGGGAATCAGCTCATGACGCTGGTACTGCGGGGGCGCCAGGCGCATCTGAGGCTGGATCAGGCCCGCCGCGGCGGGCGGCTGGTGACGGTCGACGAGCGGGCGCTCGGCTCCGAGTGACGCTCGCCACAGAGGGGCCGCGCAGTGAATGTTGAACTTGCAAGTACTAATGAGGGGTGCCTAACCTGACGGCCTCATCGGTTCCGTCCCCCGCGCTCCGTTCCCTGTGAACGGGCCAGACCGAAGGAGTCCCGCCCCCCATGAACAATCTGGTCAACCGCTTGCATCAGGCCCAGCCGTACGCGCTCGGGCTGTTCCGCATCGTCGTCGGCCTGCTCTTCGCCTGCCACGGCGCCGCCTCGCTCTTCGGCGTCCTCGGGGGCGCGATGGGCGGTGGCACCATCGCGGCCGGCACCTGGCCGGGCTGGTACGCCGCCGCGATCCAGCTCGTCGCCGGTGTCCTGGTCCTGGCCGGCCTGGGCACCCGTACCGCCGCGTTCATCGCGTCCGGCTCGATGGCGTACGCGTACTTCACGGTCCACCAGCCCGAGGCGCTCTTCCCGCTGCAGAACAGCGGCGAGAGCGCGGCGCTCTTCTGCTGGGCATTCCTGCTGCTGGTCTTCACCGGCCCGGGCGCGCTGGCGCTCGACCGGCTCTTCGGCGCCCGCGGCGCCGAAGAGCCCCGGAGCGAGGAGAAGCGCGCGCCGGTCGCGGCGTAACCTTTCCGCACCACCACAGGGGCCGGAGACCGCAAGAGCGGTTTCGGGCCCCTGTGGCGTACGCGGGGGGGCCGGGTCGGGCGGGACGGGGGCCGGCTCTCGATGCCCGTGCCGTACGGGCGGGACGGGGGCTCCGATGCCTGTGCCGTACGCGTGGAGGGGGCGCCTCACGTCCCCGTGCCGCGCGGGGCGGGCGGCTCCCGGTGCCCATGCCGGTTACGCCGTAAGCGCTGCACCCCCCTTACCCGCCGTATGAGAACGGCTCCCGACGCCTGTGCCGTACGCGCGGCGCTGCGCCCACCCCGTCCCCCACCGCCCGCACGGCCCCGCGTACGCTCTGGCTCTGTGAACGTGCTCGACAGCATGGGGTCACTGAGGTCACTGACCGCGGGCCCGTGGATCTACGCGGCGGTGGCGACGTCGGTGCTTCTCGACGTCTTCCTGCCCGTGCTGCCGAGCGGGGTCCTGGTGATCACGGCCGCGACGGCGGCGGCGACCGCCTCGGCGGCGTCCCCGGACGTGCCCTCCGTACTCCCGCTGCTGCTCTGCGCGGCCACGGCCTCGGTCCTCGGGGACTTCGTGGCGTACCGGCTGGCCTGGCGGGGAGGGGCACGGCTCGACCGGGCCATCGCGCGGTCCCGTCGGCTGACCGTCGCGCAGGAACGTCTCGGCGCGACGCTGGCGCGGGGCGGCGGCCTGCTCGTGGTGATCGCGCGGTTCGCCCCGGCGGGCCGGTCGGTGGTCTCCTTCGGCGCGGGCGCGACCAAGCGCCGGATCGAGGAGTTCCTTCCCTGGTCGGCGCTGGCGGGCGTGGCCTGGGCCGGCTACAGCGTGGGCCTGGGCTGGCTGGGCGGGCACTGGCTGGGCGCGACCTGGTTCAGCGCGGGGGTCTCCGTCCTCGCGCTGTTCCTGGCCGGAGCGCTGGCGGCCTATGTCATACAGCGTCCGGCTGCGGCTCCCGCTCCGGCCTCCTGAGCCCGGCCGCGTCGGCGGCGCGGTGGGCCCGATGGGCGCTGTGCGCGCCACGTACTTCGAGGCCGTCGAGGAGTCGTGCGGTGGCGCGGGCGATCTCGTCCACGGCCCGGTCGAAGACCTCGCGGTTGTGCGCGGCGGGCGCGCGGAAGCCGGAGACCTTGCGGACGTACTGCAGGGCGGCGGCGTGGATGTCGTCCTCGGTGGCCTCTTCGGGCAGGACGGGCGGTCGAAGGGTCTTGATGCTGCGGCACATGCCTCCAGTGTGACGCGCCCCACTGACAATGGTCGGCCGCACTGACAACGGTCGGCCGCACTGACAACGGTCGGCCGCACTGACAACGGTCGGCCGCCGGCCGGAGCCGCTCAGCTGCCGAGAGCGCGCCTGCTGCGGGCGTTGATCTCCGCGGCGCGGGCCCGCAGCTCCCTGAGGGGCGTGGCGAGCTGCACGTCCGAAGGCTCGGCCTCCCACTCGCGGCCGCCGCTGACGGGCCTGATGAGAAAACGGCCGGCGACGCTGTCCACGTAGAACCCGACCCGCTCGGTGGCGGTGTCGCGGACGAGGTCACCGACCTCGGGCAGTGGCTGCACGAAACCCCTCCGTCCCGGACCCCCAGTCTCTAGAGATACACCCAGAGAAACCTGGTGACCCCTCACTGTCAACGTATCTCTAGAGATGTCCCCCGATGGGCGGATCGGCCGCTCAGGTCGGCGCACACGTGTGCTCCACCGCGAAGAAGCGCGCCGTAGGGTGTCCGCAGACGAAGGGAGTGGTCCACCCATGACTGACCAGGACAGCGGCCGTCGGCCCAAGTACCAGCGCATCGCCGACGAGTTGAGAACCGCCATCCAGTCAGGCGCCTTCGCCCCCGGCGACCGGCTCCCCGGCGAGAACGATCTCATGACGCGGTACGAGGTGGCCCGGATGACGGCCCGCCAGGCGTTGTCCGTCCTGCGGAACGAGGGCCTGGCCGAGGCCCGCAGGGGCGCGGGGGTCTTCGTCCGCGCCTTCCGTCCGCTGCGCCGCCGGGGCATCCCGCGGCTGGCGCGGGAGCACTGGGGCACGGGCCGGTCGGTCTGGTCGACGGACATCGAGGACCGCGCGCTCGCGGTGGACCAGATCGAGGTGGGCGAGGCCGCGGCGAGCGCCGGGATCGCCGAGGCGCTGGCCCTGCCCCCGGAGTCACCCGTCTGCGTCCGCAGCCGCCGCTTCGTCCTGGACGACAAGCCGGTGCTGCTCTCGGTGTCGTACCTCCCGGCCGCACTCGCGCAGGGCACGCCGATCACGGCGCCGGACACGGGGCCCGGCGGTACCTACGCGCGGCTCGCCGAACTCGGCCACCAGCCGGTCCGCTTCCGCGAGGAGATCCGCTGCCGGATGCCGACGGCCGACGAATCGGCCCGGCTCGCGCTGGAGTTCGGAACGCCGGTGATCCTCATCCGGCGCACGGCCTTCACCGAGGCGGGTGTCGCGGTGGAACTCAACGAGATGACGCTGGACTCGGCGTCGTACGTCCTGGAGTACGACTTCGACGCGTGACGGCGAAGACGCCGCCGGGGGCGGCGTACTCCACGCTCCCGGAGAACCACTCGGCCGCCTCCCGCACCGCCTGTTCCGGCTCCGTCCCGGGCCCCACATGGGTCACCACGAGACGCCCGGCACCTGCGTCGCGGGCGGACCGCCCGGCCTGCGCGGCGGAGTGGTGCCCGGGCCCCTCACCGTCGGCCTCGCAGACGAACAGCTCGCAGTCCCGGACGAGTTCGACGAGCCCGGGCACGGCTCACAATCTCCGGAGTACGCGATCCGCCGCCCCTCCTCGTCCTCGACGCGCAACCCGAAGGCGGGCAACCCGTGCTCGACGGCCCTGCTCCGCAGCACCAGACCGCCGACGCGCACCTCGTGTCCGTCGTACAACTCCTCGACGGCGAAGGCGTCGTCGACCGGACTCCGGCGCGGCCCATTGGTCAGGAACCCGGCCAGCCGGTCGGCGATACCCGGCGGCCCGTAGAGGGGTACGGGCGCGTCGAGGCGGATGTCGGCGTAGAGGAGTCCGTAGTACGCGGTGAGCAGGTCGGCGCAGTGGTCGGCATGCAGATGCGAGATCCACACGGCATCGATCTCCGCGAGCCCGGTGTACCGCTGCAACTCCCCGAGGGTCCCACTCCCGGCATCCACCCACACCCGGACGCCGCCCCCTTCGACGAGGTACCCGGAGCAGGGGTTCCCGACCCGGGGGAAGGGCGTGGCGGACCCGAGCACGGTGATCCGCAGAGCGTCGTCGACCATCCGCGGAGTCTACGGCGGGTGCTCGGGTGGGCCACCGGTCGCACTGTGTCCGCGAGGGCTGCACGGGGGCGCGGCGGGGACCCGGCCAGACCGCCGATCGAACCCTCCTGCGAGAGTTGCCCGGTGCTTCTGAATCCTGAGCAGACCCTGTTCGTCCGGGGCGAGACCCCCGCGCTTCTCCTGGCCGACGCGCCGATCCACGACGCCCTGCCCGTCCTCCTGACCGCGCCTGACGGAACGGTCCCCGGGTGCGACGGCTGGAGCCTCGTCCCCCAACTGACCCTGTGCGTCGTGGACGGCCCCGCCGAGCACGGAATCATCATCCCGGCCCTCGCGGCCCCCGTCTTCGACGGGACCCCCGAGCCGGGCGACATGACCGCCTGGTGCGAGGACACCCACCAGGCCGGCGGCGCACTCGTCCTGTCCCTCGACCACCTCCCCGACGTCCTCGACTGGCCCCACCTCCTGACCTCGGGCACGACCCGCGGCGGCTTCATCCCGACCCTGACCTGACCCGGCCCGGGCACCCGCCTCGCCGCGCCCGAGCGTCCCCGGCCGACAGCGGCCGGGGTCCTTCGGGCTGATGGGCACGGACGCCCCGACCCGTCGGCACCTGCTTGTCAGTTCGACCAGCCAAGCACTGCAGCAGGGCACCGGCCCACGGCACCACGGAGTGAGGACCGCCGCAGTGAGCGACGATCCACTGACGTGCGTTGGCGTTGCCGTCAACGTCTGCCGTCCCCTGCCCCCGGACACGAACTACCGGCGGCGCAGCTGAGGTCAGGTGGACTGGCCGGCGTTGCGCCCGGTCGCACTGCCTCGTTGCGATGCCGGCGACGAGAACTAGGACATATCATTTCATCATGGACGAGCGTCTACCGAGCAGTAAGCCGATCATGGTTCTTGTCGTCGACAAGAGTGGGCGCGTCGGCTACAAGGTTTGGCGCACCGTGCAGGATGACCGATTCGACTCGTACACGGGCCCGACCACTTACTGGCACGTCGAGATCCGCAGCAAGAAGCACGCCCGGAGCGTCGCTGACGAGGAAGGCTTCGACCTGCGACGTGAGGGCGAGATCTGGGACCGCTTGCCCGAAGAGGGCTGATCACGGTCGGCTCGCCCACGCGGTCGGTGGAGCGGCTTCGGGCGGGAGCTGCCATGGGGGGAGAGATCGGCGGGCCCGCAAGCTTCCCGCGACTCGGGCAGTGCAGACGCGCGCGGACGGCATCTGGCACGTAACTGGCACGACGCCTCTCCCCCGCCTCCGCGGCTGAGGAACGAACAAGGCCCAGGCCCCCGGTTCAGCACCGGTGACCTGGGCCTTTGCCGTGTTTCCAATGGTGGGCGCGGACGGTTTCGAACCGCCGACATCTGCTTCGAGTTCGATCGGGGCGTGACGCCGGGGGCGAGCTGGTGCTCGCGGATGCCGCAGGGAGGCGGGCTGGACTGCCGTCATCCACGGCCGTTGATGTCAGCGGTGGATGTCGTCCTGCCCGGCGATTGGATCAGGAGAAGCCTGGCACCCTCCCCGTGGCCGTGCAGAGGCCGATGTAATCGCGCGGGCGATTCGTACGAGGTTGCCGGGACCTTCGACTGCTTGCCACTGCCGTTCCCCTGCCCCAGGGCCGAACGGACCGGCCGTCAGGCGCATGCGCTGCCCCGGAGCGACCAAACAGACTGGATGCGTCCCTGTCAAAAACATTGAAAAGCCATGTGACATGTGCCATTTTACAGCGCAGCCCGTCGCGGACGGGACCTCGCTACTCCCATCCCAGGAGTGAATCTTGCGCGCCATGGCCGTCGCCACCGCCCTGCTCATAGCCGCCGTCGCGGCCTCTCCCGCCCAGGCCGATCCCAAGCCGGACCACGTCTTCGCGGACCCGGGCCAGCGCCCGGCCCACGGCAATGTCAAAGGCGCTCCCGGCGCGACCGGGACCGCCGGCGGCAAGCTGGAATCGCGCATCCTGCCGATCCTCCACAACTGCAGCCCGACGCTGCGCATCCGAGCCCAGGAGATGACCGCCGCCCAGCTGACGGCGACCTGCGCGAGTCTGGCCAACCAGGACGCCTACTTCCACAGCGTGGTCAAGGACTCGGGGCCAGTCGCGGACGACTACAACACCACCCTGGAGGTCGATGTCTTCAACTCAAGCGCCGACTACAAGGCCTACGCGGGGAGGATCTACGGCATCGACACCAACAACGGCGGCATGTACCTGGAGGGAGACCCCGCCAAGGCGGGCAACCAGCCGCGGTTCATATGCTACGAGCGCACCGACGTGAGCCCCGGCTGGCAGATCTGGAACCTCAACCACGAGTACACGCACTACCTCGACGGCCGCTTCGACCTGTACGGCGACTTCAGCGCCAGCCAGACCACCCCCACCGTGTGGTGGGGTGAGGGCATCGCGGAGTACATCTCCTACTCCTACCGCGGCGCCACCTACACCAGCGCGCTGGCCGAGGCCGGCAAGCACACGTACTCCCTGCGCACGCTGTTCGACACCACCTACGCCAACAGCGACGTCAACCGCACCTACAACTGGGGCTACCTCGCCGCCCGCTACATGGTCGAAAAGCACCCGGCCGACGTCGCCACCGTGCTCGGCCACTACCGCGCCGGAAACTGGACCGCCGCGCGTGCCTTCCTCACCTCGCTGGACTACAAGAGCGACTGGGACGCCTGGCTGACGGCCGTGGCGACGGGCACCTGACCCGTACACCTGCTACGGCCGGACTCTCCCGCACAGGCACCGAAGGACTCCTGAAGCGACAAAGCTCCCGACCGACCGAGGGGGCTCGTTGATCGCAACCGCAAGCGCGGCGGAGTGGGTTTGGCCGGTGTCCTGCCCGGTTGGGGGTCGAGCATGATCAGGGGGCCGTACACCGGCAACTCGGGCAGGCTTGTCCCCTGCCCGCAATGTGTCCGAGGGGCCCCTGGTCTTGCTCGACTCGGGGCCCACATCGGGCAGGTGGCTGAAGCCGCGGAACCAACCGCCCCAGCCACGAGGGGTTTACCCCCATCAACCCTTCGCCCGCTCCAGCGCAACCCCAACGGCGCCGGGACCATCACCAAGCGCAAGGACGGCCGACTTCAGGCCGCCGTCCACGTCCTCCAACCGGACGGCACCCGCGCCCGCGACTTCGCCTACGGCAAGACCTGGGCCGCGTGGGACGCCAAGCGCCGCGGACTCCTCGACAAGGTCGATCAGGGCGTCCCCGTGCCGACCCGTTCGGCGAGGCTGTCCGAGTGGCTTCCGTACTGGCTGGACAACATCGTCAAGCCGCGACGCACGTGCACCACGTACGCCAAGTACGAAGTGCACGTGCGGCTTTACTTGGTACCGATGCTCGGCTCCAAGCGGCTCGAATCGCTGGGCGTTGCGGACGTCCGGCGCTTCCTCGTCCAGTTGGAGAGGAAGACCACCGCCGTGACGGCCAGGGAATCTCATCGCGTCTTGCGCACCGCCCTCACCGCCGCCAGTCGGGAAGAGCTCGTCATGGGGAATGTGGCAACGCTGGTCGAGCCTCCTTCGGTCGATGCCCGCGACCTGTCGCCCTGGTCCCTCGACGAAACGCTGGACTTTCTCACCGCGGCACGCAAGGACCCGCTCTACGCCGCCTTCGTACTCGCCATCGCTCTCGGCTTCCGTCGCGGCGAAGTCGTCGGACTTCGCAGGGAGAACCTCGACCTCGAAAGGCGGGAGATCCGCGTACGCACTCAGCGGCAGCGCGTCCGTGGTGAGGCATACGAGGACGATCCCAAGGGACGCCGCCGAAAGCAGACCCTGCCGCTTCCCGTGATCTGTGCCGCTCCCCTGCGCTGGCAGCGCCCGCACCGGGCAGCCCATCGAGCCGCGCAACCTGTATCGCTCGTTCACCCGCGTCGCCGACTCGGCCGGCCTTCGCGTCATCCGGCTGCACGACGCCCGGCACGGCTGCGCCACCCTGCTCACCGCGGCCGGCGTCACCCCCCCGTTACCTTTTTCGTGGCTCCGCAATGGGGCCTCCGGCCTTCGGGTCCGGCATGACTTCCCCCCCTTGTTGTTCATGATCCGGGGGGTGGTGTCACCGGGTCCGGAGGCATCGACGGACCGCTGATGAGGGGCTTGAGCAACCGGCTTCACCCAAGGCCGGAAGAGCTCTCCGTAACGTGGATGTGGCAGCTCGGTGCCCAGGCAAGGCCGGACGTGAACGTGATGGAGGGGCCTGCACGTGATCGACACCGGCGACATCGACGTCTTCCTCGGCCTGGACGTCGGCAAGGGCGAGCACCACGCCACCGCCGTCACCCCGGCCGGCAAGAAAGCCTTCGACAAGCGCCTGCCCAACGCCGAACCCAAGCTCCGCGAGCTGTTCGCAAAACTCCAGGCCAGGTACGGAACGGTGCTGGTCGTGGTCGACCAGCCGGCCTCGATCGGCGCCCTGCCGCTGGCCGTGGCCCGGGACATGGGCTGCCCGGTCGCCTACCTGCCGGGCCTCACGATGCGACGGATCGCCGACCTCTACCCGGGTGAGGCCAAGACGGACGCGAAGGACGCGTTCATCATCGCCGACGCTGCCCGAGCGATGCCGCACACGCTGCGGGCGATCGACGGCGAGGACGAGACGATCGCCGAGCTGGAGATGACCGTCGGTTTCGACGACGACCTGGCCGGCGAGGCGACCAGGGTCGCCAACCGGCTGCACGGCCTGCTGACCCAGATCCACCCGTCGCTGGAACGGGTGCTGGGGCCGCGGTTGCAGCACCCGGCCGTCCTCACGCTGCTGGAACGGTTCGGGTCACCGGCCCAGATCCGCAAGGCGGGCCGCCGGCGGCTGGTCACGCTGCTGCGGCCGAAGGCACCGAGGATGGCCGAGCGTCTGGTCGAGGACATCTTCGCCGCGCTGGACGAGCAGACCGTGACCGTCCCGGGGACCGAGGCGGCCGCGCTGATCGTCCCGAGCCTGGCCGCCTCCCTGGCCGCCGTCCTTGACCAGCGCAAGCTGCTGGCCGGGCGGATCGAGGAACTCCTGGAGGCCCACCCTCTTTCCAAGGTCCTGACGTCGATGCCGGGAATCGGCGTCAGGACCGGAGCCCGCATCCTGATCGAGGTCGGCGACGGCAGCACCTTCCCGACCGCCGGCCACCTCGCCGCCTACGCCGGACTCGCCCCGGCCACCCGGAGCTCGGGCTCCTCGATCCGCGGCGAACAACCGTCCCGAAGGGGAAACAAGCAGCTCAAAAGGGCCTTCTTCCTCTCCGCGTTCGCCGCCCTGGGCGACCCCGCGTCCCGGGCCTACTACGACAAGAAGATCGCCCAGGGCAAGCACCACACCCAGGCCCTGCTCTGCCTCGCCCGACGCCGGGCCGACGTCCTGTTCGCGATGCTCCGTGACGGAACCTTCTATGAACCCCGGCCAGCCCCAGCGGGCTGATCCTCAGCGACCTCGCCGCACACGGGACAGTCCCGCTCGTCGACCGAGTCCAACACGACCGGATGACCGCAAAAGTCGCACGGCCGCATGCTTTCGCCCGCCGACTCCCGAACAGGCGCGTCATCACTCATGACACCCACACTGCCACCCAACCACCTTGACCAAAGACATAGGGGCACCCCCCCACGTCGTGATGGAGATCCTCGGCCACAGCCAGATCGCCGTGACGATGAACGTCTACACCCACGTCGTCCAGGACACGCAGCGGGAGGCCGTCAGCCAGATGGACCGGCTGCTCAGGAGCCGTCCCCGGTCGCGATCGACCGTCCCCGTTGATGTCAGAAGTAGATGCCAAAGGCCCCCAGCCGTGATCGGCTGGGGGCCTTTGACATCTGCTTCGTAGGCCTGGCGCCGACCTCCGACCGGTCTTTCCAGGTCAGCACCCCTGTGGCGGGCGGCCCCCTGTCGACAGGCGCTTGTCCCCCTCAAACGCCCCGACTGACCGTGGCTGACCGCTCGTTCTGACACGGTCGTGGCACGAGTTGATCCTTCGATGCGAACTATCGGCGGTGCGGTCGCTGAGGTCTGCCGGGCTGGCACCCGTAGCCCTGGGGGCGCTGCCGGTCGCCTGCGGTCGCTGTACTCAGATGCTGTACAGCCACAACTGATCACCGGCGGCCGTGTTCTGCGGCCGCCTAATACTCCAGCTGTAGATCGTGATCTTCACGGTTGTTGGGCTGCTTGGCGCTGGTAGTGGCTGGCACGGGCCCGGTCTGGTGCCGTCGCGCCAGTCGTCGGCGGGTCACGCCGTCGGGTGGCCGGACTCGGCGAAGGGCCCCCGGTCGGGCCGCAGCGAATAGAGCATTTCGTATACCTCGCGGCGGACCTCGACCGCTTCGTACGCGGCGGGGATAGTGCGGGCGAGCTCGGTCTCTCGGAACGCGTCGAGCGCCTCCTGGCTCTCGAAGAAGTAGATGCCGCACACGTCGCCGGTTGCGCTATCGCGGCCGTAGACCTTCTGCAGAAGACCGGGTACGTCACGGAAGCGGGGCCGCCGCTCCAGCAGGCGCCGCTCGAACTCCTGCGCGTCGAGTCCGGATGTGATCCGGACGAAGAGGATGGCGGGCATGGAGTCACCTCCGTCCCTGAGATGCCCCTGAGTCGAGTCTAGCCAGTAGTCAAGCTGGAGATCGTGATCTCGCTGGTCAGGGCCGGTGCGGACTCAGGTGCGGCCACCGTTGATCATCGTGAGTTGTGTGGACTGACGAAGAGACGGTGGCCGCAGGTCACAGCATAGATCCCACCCGTTGGCGGGACGCATTCGAGGCCCTGATGGGCCGGATTGCGGGCCGCTTTGCCCGGGTCGAGCCCCGACGCCGGGCAGCGCGGTTGGTACTCGGTCTGCTGGCGGACCTGCCGCGCAAGAACTGCTGGACGATCGCCGAGTGGTCTGGGGAAGCCACGCCGCACGGGATGCAGCACTTGCTGTGCCGGGCTTCCTGGGACGCGGACGCTGTCCGTGACGATGTCCGCGGCTACGTGGTCGAGCACCTGCACGACGACGCGGCGGTGCTGGTCGTCGACGAGACCGGCGACGTGAAGAAGGGCACGCACACCGTTGGGGTCCAGCGGCAGTACACCGGCACCGCGGGCCGGATCGAGAACTCCCAGGTCGCCGTCTACCTCGTCTACGCCGGCAGCCGCGGGCACGCCGCGGTGGACCGCGAGCTGTACATTCCGCGCTCGTGGACCACTGACGCCGACCGCTGCCAGGCCGCAGGCATCCCCGAAGACCGCAACTTCGCGACCAAACCGGAACTGGCCACCATGATGATCGAACGGTTCCTGGACGCCGGGCACCACGCCTCCTGGGCTGCCGGGGACGAGGTCTACGGCAGCAACCCGAAACTGCGGGCCGCACTGGAAAAGCGCGGCCTGAGCTACGTCCTTGCCGTCGCCTGCTCGGCCGAAGTCACCACCCCGGCGGGCAAGTTCCGGGCCGATACCCTGGCCGGCAAGCTGCCCAAGCGGGCCTGGCAGAAGCTGTCCGCCGGAGCGGGGGCGAAGTGCTACCGCCTCTACGACTGGGCCGTCATCGACACCGCCGACCCTGGTCCCGGACACCGTCAGCTGCTGATCCGCCGCAACCGCACCACCGGCAAACTCGCCTACTACCGCTGCTATTCGCCACAGACCGTGCCGCTGACCACCCTGGTCAGGGTCGCCGGATCAAGGTGGCGGGTTGAGGAGACCTTCCAGTCCGAGAAGGGCCTGGCCGGACTCGATGAACACCAGGTCCGCCGATTCATGTCCTGGACCCGCTGGGCCACCCTGGCGATGCTCGCCCACGCCTTCCTCGCCGTCGTCCGTGCCGACGAACACGCCCGCCATCCCGGCCCCACCGATCTGATCCCGCTGACCTGCAACGAAATCCAGCGACTGTTCATCACCCTCGTCGTCCAACCCGTCCACCACACGGCCCACCGGCTTGGCTGGTCCGACTGGCGACGCCGCCACCAGGCCCGAGCCCAATTCGGCCACTACCGACGACAAGCCGCAACCCAGACATGAAGATCACGATCTACAGCTGGAGTACTAATCGATCAAAACTCTGACCTGCTGCTGGGCTGTCGGCAGTTGTCAGCGTTGGTCATCAAAGACCGCCCCTGCCGCACCCGAGACCTGGGGCTCGGGTCGGTCGGGCAGGCTGCGGGTGCATATAAGTGGGGCTGTGTCCGGTCAGGTCTCAGCGGGCTGGTCGGGGACGAGTCTCCGGGTGTCCAGGTCGACTCGATGACGCACCGTAATGTCGAAGTCGCGCGGATCGACAGGGATGGTCAGGAGGTTCTGCTTGCCGTGCCCCATACGGCGTGCCAGGTGCAGGGCCTGTTCATGGTCCTGCTCCTCTGTAGTCTCCTCCGAGCCCTCGTAGACCAAGACGCGATGGAGATGGACGATCGCGCCCCGCTCTCCTTCGTAGACGACGTAGAGGCGTTCGTACCTGAGACCGGGGTTGCTGTCGAACGGAGAAGTCATCGCGGTGCCGCTCCCATCGCTCAGAGGAGTGGGTCTATTGCCACAGCTGCGAGAACCACCAGCCGGTCATCGCTCCCTCGTCCACATAGACACCGACGGTGAAGCCGAGCCAGTTGCCGTAGACCAACGGCACCCACGGTTCGAACTGCTTGGGGGGTCCGAAAGGAGGAGTCGCATCCATGATCCCCACTTGGGCTCGCTGGGCAGCCGCGTAGGAGAGTCCCACGTGCACGGCCAACTCACCCGAGTGGCGGACATGCACGGTCTGGCTGGGGTACGTCGAATAGGGACCACTCTCGGACGCCGAGAGCCATCCGGCATGCTGCTCGATGATCGTCATGGGGACGCACCTCCTGACCTGCCTCCACCGCGCGGAACCGGGCGGGTGGGACAGGGTTGAACGAGGGTCGGTTCGGGGGCCGCAGGGAGAACTCCCCGGTGCCCGCGGTGTCGCAGCCCATGGTGGCCGATGCCGAGGGGCGCGGTGGCTCATAACCAACGTAATGAAGGTCGGCGCCGAGGGCATCAGGAGGGAAAGGCACCGGTCATAGGAGGTCTTTGTCGCGTACAGGGTTGTGCGGGCGGGTGCCGGAGCCGGGACGGCATCCCGGTTGGCGGGTCCGGTTGCGCCCGGCATCGACGAGAGGCCGATCACGATCTGTAAAACCGTCGTGGCGCGAGTCACCGTGGGTTCAAATCCCACACCCACCGCCAGGTGAAGCGGCCCCTGACCAGGAACTATGGTCAGGGGCCGCTTGCATGCCGGACCCCGCCACTGCCCGCAGTTCCCCGCAACTTCCCGCTGTCCGGGCACGCGTGGGGCACGGGCGGTCTACTCGTACATTGCCCCCATTCGCAGGGCAGTGCCGATGAATGCCCAGTCGGGCCTGGGAGGCTCCTCCCCGCGAGAACGATGAAACCCCGCTGAATCCTGAATCCTGAATCCAGGCGGCCATGGACTCGAGGTAGCGCTCCAAGGTCGGGTTCTCCCAGCCGTCGCCGTTCGAGATCAGGTCCTCGCGCAACTGGTGAATCTGGTGGACAAGGGCTTCTCGGGACGTGATTTCGGCGTCTGATCCGTACGTGGGCTCTGAGGCATGGCCGCACCGTACAGCGAGGTCGGTGGAGCGGCTTTGGGCGGGAGCAATCGCTGTTGTCCGGTGATGACGAGGCGTCCGTGATAGCTCGGGCCACCCTCCGCAGCGGCGCCACCTACTGGGTGGGAGACCGGGCACAACCCGCAGGCCAACATGCCGGAGTCTTCACGCGCCGACTTCAGCGCATGAGGATGCACGGACTCGAACCTCTTGGGCTGGAACGCGCAGTGCAGCTCGTCCGCGAACATGGCCGGCCCGTGCGCACTGGGATGATCGATGCTGCCGATCGGACATGGACCACCCTGCTCTTCCTCACCGAGGACGGCAGCGCGCTAGTGGCCTGGGCTGGCTGGCAGCTGCCGCTGGTCAGGAAGCCACCGCTCTAGGAGTTCGATCGGCGACGTGTTGCGACACTCGGATTTGGAGGTTGTGCAGTCGGGTTGGGCTGCTTGGGGCTGCCGCTGTCCACCGTCGTTGAGGTCAGGTGTGGATGTCAGTACGGGAGCATGTTCGGGTCCTCAGAGATCCGACGGGCGAACTCGTCTACGGCTCGCGACGGAACGCCTTGGGCATCTTCATCGCGCAGTGCTTCGACGAGGGCCTGCCGGACCGTTGCGTACGGTTGCCAGGCATGAGAAGTGCCGGTCCGACTGACCGCCCGCTCGACCTTCGCCAGATGGGCTGTCACGATCGGCATCGCCTTGTCGTACTCGCTCGGGTCTGTGGTCACGGACCCAGGCGATCAGGGCGACGCGAAGGCGTCAAGGCCGGTCTTCGCCGGGAGCACTTGTTTGGAAGATCTCGTATGCAGATCCGTACTCACCTGCGCCTGCGCTGACCTGGGCAGATACGACGATGTCGCTGCTACTCCCCGTGATTCCCCGTCCAGCTCCGGCTGATCGGGCACGCACGGGGCACGTGGCGACTTCAGCATGGCTGCACCGCTACAGCTTCGCAGGGCATCGACCAGGGCCGCGTCCTGATCGACGTGACCACGGTCAACGTCCTGGAAGCCGAGATCACCTACCCCACCGACTATGCGCCGCTGTCGACCTACACCGGCATCCCGTGGGGGCTGCGGACGAACGCGGATGAGATCCGCGCCTACCTCCGCGAACAGTGCGCCCTCGTTGTGGGCCCGACGGGGTCGGGCAAAACGAACATGGTCCACACGATCCTGGCCGGGTTCGCCCGCACCACCGACATCCTCACCTGGGTCATCGACCTGAACGCCGGGTCGGCCGGCCTGCCCTGGGTACGGCCCGCACTCGACTCCAGCGGCCAGACCACTACCGGCATGCGGCCGGGGATCGACTGGCTGGCCGCCTCCCACGAGGAAGCGATGCTGATGCTGGATGCGGCGGTGCGGATCGCCAAGCACCGCAAGATGGCGTACCAGGACCTGCTGTCGCGAGAGAACACCGACCTGCTGCCCATCAGCGACCGCATCCCTCAGATCATGCTCGTGATCGATGAGGGTGCCGAGATCCTCCCCGCCACGGACAAGCCCTCTCGGCCCCTTGCGGCGAAGATCCTGGAGGTGATCCGGATCGCCCGCGCCATGGGCATCCGCACCGTCCTCACCGCCCTCGGCGCCACCGGCTCGGTCCTGGGCAACCTGATGATCCGCCGGGAGGCCAAAGTCCGCGTCGCGCTGACCGGTGGCGAGACCGAAGGCATGGACCTGAGCAAACAGTTCCCCGGCTCACGCGGCCTGCGCGTCGACCAAGCCCCCTACAAAGGGTCGGGATTCATGGCCACGCCCGAATCCCCGGCGGGGCTGTTCAAGTCCTGGCGGATCCTGCCCAACCAGATCCGCGACATCGTCGCCGCCACCTCCGACCGCCACCCCACCCTCGACGCCATCTCGGCCAAGGCCGCCGGACCGGACTACGCACGCCGCTGGGACATGACGCGCACAGCATGGATGCGCGACGACGCCCCCAGCAGCACGCCGGCCGACTCACAGCCCGGCGCGTCGGCCGGTCCGGTGAGCGGGCTGAACCTGTCCGCGCTGCGTGACGAGCGGACGCTTGTCGCGGAGACGGACGAGGAGGCGCTGGCGCGGAAGTTCCGGGAGCAGATCGACGCCGAGTTCGCCACCGCCCCCGAACCGGCCACGGACGCTCCGCCGTCCGGGATGCCGCCGGCGGCGGGGCTGAACCTGTCCGCGCTGCGCAACGAGGACAACGCCGCCAAGGAAGCCGCACTCGCCGTGCTGCTGGCCGCCGGACCGGAGGGCACGGGGGCGTCCGCGATCGCCCGCGCGCTCGCGGACGAGCACGGCACCACTCGACAGACCGTCGTCGGCTGGCTCAAGTCCTGGACGGACGAGGGCATCGCGGTGCGGATCGGGGAAGGCACCAAAACCCGCTACGTCCACCACCGCCACACATCCACGGACTAGGGCGCTTCAGGTCGGCCCGCGCGGCCGTACAGATGCGCTGCCAGGGCTGTCGTGATGCCAGCAAGTGCCATCACGGAGGCGGCGACCCAATGCCTGGGCTGTTGGCCCAGGATCAGCACGGAGACCGCGCCGAAGCCGAGACCGAACGCGGGGAGCAAGGCGATCTTCCGGCCCGTGAGACGGCCGGCGAGACCAAGCAGGGCGCCAATAGCGACCACAGCCCCGGCCCACAGCGCGAAGGTGTAGCGATCGCCTTCGTCAGGAAGTCCGTAGCGCCCACGGGCGTGTTCCTCGAGCCCCAAGTCGACGACACCGGCAAGGGACCAGAAGAACGCGCTGAATCCGATCAAGCCGATCGCAGCTATCCATCGGTGGCTTCTCACGCCGTCATCTTACGGCGAGTAATCCCACCCCCGGGGGGGCGATTTGCCTTGGTCAACGCGGTGATCCGTCCTAGTCGTCTGTCGCTTGTCACGCGGGCGCCCAGAAGGCCTCTGGGCGGCCCTGTCAGGGCCGGAAACGGGCTTTGACCTGCAACGTGACAAGCGACAAGACAAGACAAGCGACAAGCCGCACGACAAGTCAGACGACAAGCGACACGACAAGCCGAGCACCGGGCAGCGCCCCATCACAGGGTGCTGCCCGAGCTGTTGAAGGGACGACGTTGTGCACCCCGAGACCCCGTACGAGATCACCACCCTGACCGGCCACCCGCAGCCGATACCGCGCCCGGTAATGCTGCCGGAGGAAATTTTCCCGGGCGTCGCCTGGGTGACCCTGCCCGGCGGCGTCCGGACCCTGGCCTACACCCAGCAGCCCACCACCCAGGCCCCGCGGCCGGTCGCCGCACCGCCGGTACCGACGTGGGCCAAGACCACGGCCCTCCTCGCACCGACCATCGGCGGAGGCGTCGCCGCCGCCGGTATCGGGCTGTCCTACGCAGCCCCGGGACTGATCGCCATGAGCCACGCCCTGTGGGCCACCGTCGCCCTCATCGCCGCCGGAGCCATCGCCCTCCCGATCCTCCTCGGCGCCTGCCGACGAGGAGGCAAGGCCGGTCCGGCGCAGATCACGCAGAACATCACCGCCACCGGCCTGTTCGGCCGCGCGAGCGGCACCATCAACCACCGCTGACAACGCCAAAGGCGGCCCCTTGCACTCGCCAAAGTCCGGGGCCGCCCTTGTCTCCAGTCCTCAACAGACCTGTTGGAGGTCTCCCAGCATGACGCAACCCACCCCGATCCGGCGAGTACGCGGGCGTCGCCCCCGCTTACTGGATCTCTTCTGCTGCCAGGGCGGCGCCGCAAAGGGCTACGCCGATGCCGGATTCGACGTGACCGGCATCGACAAAGACCCGCAGCCCCGCTACCCGTACCGGTTCATCCAGGCCGCCGCGATCGCGTTCGTGCTCGAGCACGGGACCGCGTTCGACTTCATCGACGCCTCGCCGCCGTGCCAGCACGACAGCGAGTGCCAGCGCATCCAGTCCAACGACCACCCCGACCTCATCGGCCCGACCCGCGCGGCGCTGGAGACGACCGGGCGCCCGTGGGTGCTGGAGAACGTGCGCGGCGCGGTCCCCAAGCTGCGCGAGCCGGTGATGCTGTGCGGGCAGATGTTCCACCTGGCCAACTACCGCCACCGGTACTTCGAAGCCGGCGGCGGCTTCGCCCTCTCCCAGCCCTTCCACCCCGCCCACCTGGTCCCTCAGGCCAAGATGGGGCGCCCCGTCCCGCCCGGCCACTACGGGCAGTTCGTCGGCAACTTCTCCGGCGTCCCCCTCGCCCGCGACGTGCTGCGGGTGCCGTGGATGAACCGCGACGGCATCCCCCCGGCCTACGCCGAACACATCGGCCGCACCGTCCTCGCCCAGCTCACACCCGCGCTGGAGGTGGCGGCATGAACAGCCCCCTGACGGCCGATCCAGCCTGCCTGCCCCTGCTGGCCTCCGCGCTGTCTGCGGCTGAGCGCGGTTGGCCGGTCATCCCCCTGCACCCGCGCGCCAAGCGGCCCGCCGGCCACCCGGAGCGAGCCTGCCCCGGGACGGGGCGCTGCGCGGGCGGGCACCGCACCCCCGAGCAGCGCGCCACCACCGACCCCGACCTGGTCCACGCCACCTGGGCCATGCGCCCGTACAACGTCGGTATCGCGACTGGCCCGGCCGGGTTGGTCGTCATCGACTTGGACCCGGTCAAGCCGGAAGAGCCAGAAGGAGCGCCTGACGGCGCGACTTCCCTGCGGGCGCTCTGCGAGCGCGCCGGGCAGGCCGTCCCGGTCACCTACCGGGTGCGGACCGCGCGCGGAGGGGAGCACCTGTACTTCACCGCGCCCGCCGGGGTGCGGCTGAAGTGCAGCGTGAACCGGCTCGGGCCGCACATCGACACCCGCGCCTGGGGCGGCTACGTCGTCGCCCCCAGCAGCACCACCCGCGACGGCAGCTATGAGGTGACCGACGACGCGCCCGTCGCACCGCTTCCGGAGTGGCTGGCCGCGCTGCTCACCGAACCGGCCAAGTCCGCCACTGTTGCCCTGGCTCCGCTCCGGGACGGCACGCGCGCCGCCCAGGTGGCGCTAGAGCGCGAGTGCGCCGTCATCGCCGCAGCGAGCGAGGGCGGGCCGAACGGCCGCAACAACACCCTGCACCGCAGCGCCTGCAAGATCGCCCGGTTCGTCGCGTGGGGCGACCTCCCGCGCGAGGCGGCGGAGCAGGCAATCCAGGGGGCGGGGGAGGCGACAGGACTGCCGCCGGCCGAGTGCCGCACCACAATCCGCAGCGCCATGGACTGGGTCATCACCCACGCCACACCCAGGAAGGCGGCATGACGGCGCCCACTCCCCCCGCCCTGGATTGCCCCACCAGCACCCCGACCGGCCCGCACGCCGCCCCACAGCCTGTGGACACGGCGGCCGTAGGCGAGCCGAAAGGCGCCGCCCGCAAGGGCGTCGTAACTGCTCTTCGCCCGAACCGGTCCGCCGCACGGGCGAGCGCCGACCCGACACCGGACACCCCCGGCATCCGGATCTTCGCCCCACCGGTCTACCGCCACCACTACGACGGCACCCGCTGGTCCACCCGGCACGGCGCCCTGCCCACCGCCGCCTACGCCTGCGCCTGCGGCCTGACCGGCACCGCCACCGGCCCCGGCGCCGTCGCCGCGCTGATCGCTGAGTACGACGCCCACCGATCCACCTGCACCGGGACACCCGCCCCGCCCACAGAAGGGAGGCACGCCGCATGACCGACACCATCGACGGCGCCGCACTGCTCAACGAGGTGGAGGCCTTCCACCGCCGCTTCAACGTCTTCCCCACCGAAGCGGCCTACGTCGCCGTCACCCTGTGGGACGCGCACGCCCACCTGATCGACTGCTTCGAGACCACGCCCCGGATCGCGTTCCTCTCCCCGGAGCCGGGGTCCGGCAAGTCGCGCGCGCTGGAGATCGTGGAGCTGCTCACCCCCCGGCCGGTCAGCACGGTGTCCGCCTCCGCGAACGCGCTGTACCGGCTCGTCGACTCCGCCGAGGGGTTGCCCACGGTCCTGTTCGACGAGGTGGACACCGTCTTCGGACCCAAGGCTGGCGCCGATGAGGCACTGCGCGGATTCCTAAACGCCGGATACCGCCGCATCGGTGGTGCCCTGCGGTGCGTCGGGGACGGCTCGAACCAGAACGCCCAGGTGTTCGGCTCGTACTGCGCCGTTGCCATGGCCGGTCTCGGCTCCCTGCCCGACACCGTTCTTACTCGCTCGGTCATCATCCGCATGCGTAAGCGGGCCCCGAACGAGAAGGTCGAGTCCTACCGGCAGCGCACCCACGAGAAGCAGGGTCACGCGCTGCGTGAGCGGCTCGTCAAGTGGGCCGACACCGTTCGCGACCAGGTCGCGAACGCCTGGCCCGAGATGCCCGAAGCGGTCACAGACCGGCCGGCCGACGTGTGGGAGCCCCTGCTGGCCGTGGCCGACGCGGCGGGAGGCCCGTGGCCCACCCGCGCCCGCGCAGCGTGCCTGGAGCTGGTCAACGCCGCCCACGACAACGACGAGGCCTCCCTCGGGGTCCGCCTGCTCACCGACCTGCGCGACAAGGTGTTCTGCGGAGCCGACCGGATGCCCACCGCCGCCATCCTCGAATGCCTGCTGCGCATGGACGACGCCCCATGGGTGGACCTGGACGACAAGCCGATCAACTCTCGCTCGCTTGCCCGGCTGCTCGGCCAGTACGTCACGCCAGCGAACAAGCCGATCAAGCCGCGCGGTATCCGCACCCCGTCCGGCTTCCCCAAGGGCTACTACGCCGAGGACCTCACGGACGCCTGGACGCGGTACTGCCCTCCGACCCCGGAGGAATCCGCCACGTCCGCCACGTCCGCCACGTCCGCCACACCCCAGGTCAGCGGGGGTGAATCCGTGGCGGATACCGCCACGACCATCCGCCACACGCGCGCAGAAGCCGCGACACAGCTCACCGTCACCGGCTAGCCGACCCACCCCGCCCGTGCCGCCACACCGCCTCTGGTGTGGCGGCGCCTATCCGCCACACAACCGGCATCCGCCACAGATCCAGGTCGCTGACCTGCGGTGTGGCGGCGTGGCGGACGTGGCGGATTCCCCGGAGGGGGACCGAAGCCAGCTCACTGCCCAAGGAGGCACCCCGATGAGCACCCCGCTCCCCACGAGCCACACGGCCGTGACCGTGCCCGAGGTCATGGCGGCTCTCAAGCTCAGTCGCTTCAAGGTCTACGACCTGATCCGCACCAAGCAACTCCCCAGCTTCACGGTCGGCCGCGCCCGCCGAGTGCCGACCGACGCCCCCCGCACGTTCATGCAGACCCAGTTGGAGGAAGCTGCCTGATGGCACGCAAGAGGAACCCGAACGGCGCCGGCAGCATCTGGCAGCGCAAGGACGGACGTTACGAAGCACGCGTATACGTTCCGCAGCCCGACGGCACCCGGAAGAGGAAGACCGTGTACGGAACGACTTGGGAGGAGTGCGACGCCAAACGGCAGGAACTCGTCCTGCGGGACCGCCAGGGCATCCCCACCCCCACCCGCTCGGCCAAGCTCTCCGAGTGGCTTCCGTACTGGCTGGAGCAGTTCGTCAAGCACGACCGCAAGAAGACGACATACGCCAAGTACGAGACTCACGTCCGCCTCTACCTGATGCCCAACATCGGGACTAAGCGCCTGGAGAACCTGGGGGCGGCGGATGTACGCCGGATGCTCGCCGCCGTCTCGGCCCAGGCGTCGCCGGCCACGGCCAAGGAGTCGCACCGCGTCCTGCGCAGCGCGCTCAGCGCCGCCTGCCGGGAGGAACTCATCAGCAGGAACGTGGTCAAGCTCGTATCGGCCCCTCGGGTGGAGCAGCGAGAGCTGAAGCCGTGGGACCTGGAACAGACGACGACCTTCCTGGAGGCGGCGAGGGGAGACGCGCTGTACGCCGCGTTCGTCCTGGCCGTGGCCCTCGGGCTGCGCCGGGGGGAGGTTCTCGGGCTGCGCTGGTCAGACATCGACCTGGAGCGCCGCACGCTGACCGTGCGGAACCAGATCCAGCGCGTGCAGAACGAGCTGTATGCGGACTCCGCGAAGAACCGGCGCACGCGCGTCGTCCCCCTCCCCCTCATGTGTGTGCCGCCGCTGCGCTGGCAGCGTCTCCGGCAGGCCGCGCAGCGGGACGCGGCGGGGCAGAACTGGCAGGACAGTGACTACGTCTTCACGACTCGTACCGGCCGCACAGTGGAGCCGATGAACCTCAGCCGCTCGTTTCAGCGGATCACGGAGACGGCGGGGCTCCCCCGGATCCGGCTGCATGACGCCCGGCACGGATGCGCGACGCTCCTGTTCGCCGCAGGTGTGCCGGCGCGGGTCGTGATGGAAATCCTGGGGCACTCGCAGATCGCCGTCACTATGAACATCTACACCCACGTCTCCGACGAACATCGGAGGGAGGCAATGGGCCACATGGACCGCCTCCTGAGGCGCACGAAGTGAGAGCAGCGGAGTCGCCGACCTTCCGAGGAGGGAACGGCGACTCCCCTCGACAGTCACTCGGCTGAGGGCCAGTTCCTGGACGGGCAACGCCGAGCATGGCCTGGTGAACACCACTGCCCTCCAGCCGGGACAGGGGCGCAGGTGGGCAAGGATGCGATCAGCGGCAGGCTTCGAGACCTCGAACAATGGCTCTACCTGCCGCAGCGTCAGATTTGTGCGCAGTACGTCGCTACCAGCAACGCTCGGCCCTCCAGCGACAGTCGCCACGGCCAACCAGGTCACCAACTTGCCCACCGGCTACGTGATGATCTCTAGGTAATCCAGGTCCTCTTCATCCTCGTCCGGAACCAGTTCATCGAATGCTCGCAGTAGTGGATAACCCACTTCTGGCTCGACTGCAGCGATATAGCACGCCCAACCCAACAAGCGACGGCGAGTCATCCTCTCGCTCGAGCCGCCAAACTCCTCCACATAAGTGTCGTAACCGAATTTCGATATCACGTGCAAGATCCACCGCATCTTCCGCTTCACCTTGCGCGGAATTCGCGGCCCGCCTGAGTCTCCGACGTACAGGCCAGTGACATATTGCGGGCCACCGCAGCGCATAAAAGCGGTCTTGCGTGTGTTTACCGACCAACCAGCATCGTCGAGAATGCGAGCGATTTCCACCGAGTGTCGGTCAGTGACGTCGCCAGAGAATGCGAGATCATCCACATAGCGCGTAAACGATAGACCCTCCGACTGCGCATATTCGGAAAGGGAGTGGTCCGTGCCCAGAAAGGCCAGGTTAGACAAGAACGGAGATGTACTAAGTCCAATTGGCAACTTGCCGCCGATAGTGACGAGATTGACAGCGGTGTCCGCAGCCTTCTCTTCGTAACCCTGCTCCATCAATGAAGCTTTTACAATTTCGGCCCTAATTGACGGGAAAAAATCCTCAAGGTCCATACGCAACACGCACGCTTTTGCCAGGTGCTGTTTAGCGTTGCTGACCGTAGAACGTCCGCGAACAAATCCATGAACATGATCAGGGGCCTGGTACGAAAGCAGCTCTATAAAGCTCCGGTGCAAGTTCTTATTGACGAAGTGGAAAGCCATCTTCGGCTTGTACACTTCTCGAATTCCGCCGTGCTTCTTGCGGTATATCCGCTGAACGTAGAGGTGCCCTGCGCCCGCAGGTAGACGCGAAGATAGACGTTCCAGAGTTTCAACCGATACGCCGGCCTGCTCCGCCAGGTCATCAACTGAGTACGGCATTATTCCCCTTACGATGGGGCGCCAAGAGGTAGGGTCGCACTCCCGTGCAAGGGCTATCATGCAACGCACGCGAACTCGCGCACAAAGTTGACCGCGACCCTACCTCGTGCGTGATCGTACCACACGTCAATGAAGGGGGTCCTTTCGACTAGAGATTCGACCTCGCTCAAGCGAATAGAGCATCGAAATGGATGCCTCGATCTCGCGAAATGCCCTATAGGCGTAGTCTTTCGGACTCGTGGTACAGCCCGCCTGGAGCCACCTACTTACGGCCGCCATGACAAAGTCGATGACAGCCGTAGACATGTAATCCTGCTTAGCGACCATCGTAATTTTCAGCTCCGGCAGCGAAGCCGCTTTTCCGATCGTTTTACATGACTGCTTGAACACGCTACCGGGAAGTCGACGAATAATCGACTGCATGCCCTCGCTCTGCTCTACATAGCAAAGCAATTCGGATTCATGGCGATGCTTGATCGATAGGTCACTCAACAATTTTACATACATGAGCTCAATTAGCTCGGATTCCGCGCGGCCGGTAAAGCGCGTTCGATCGGTTGTAACCATATACGACCGAAAAATGATATTCCCCATCAGCTCTAGAAAACGGTCGACCACCTCTCGCGGATTGGTCGAGGCATGAAAACCATTCTTGCGAAATTCTTCGAAGCTAGCAAGCCCGAACAAACTGCTCCTTGCAGATAGGCTTCTATGCAAGTCCCGAATTTTTTTCTCTACATCATCCGCGTCTTCGCCCAGTTCAACCGCACCGACGATCAGCGGCTGAGAAGCGTTTCCGTTTCCCGACTCGTCCATGAATAGCTTCATCACAAATAGTCTTTCGTGAGGCCCCGCAACGCCGTAGATCCGCCCGCGTCGTCGCTTGAGGCATGTTGGCCCTACGAAGACACTTCGCGCTGTCACGCTACCCCCGCGCGTCTGGCCAAGGGGGTCCGTTGAAGAGATCCGGTGCCGGCCCGCTCTCGCGTCGAAGGTGGCACTGCCGTCAGCCACTACCGTCAAAGGCCCCCGCAGCATGAGCTGCGGGGGCCTTTGCACTGGTGGGCGCGGACGGTTTCGAACCGCCGACATCTGCTTTGTAAGCCTGGCACCCGCGCCTGATCCGTCATCGCAGCTCAGCCCGTCTGTGCGCTACGACAGCTGTCACAAGCTGTGGATGCCGCAGCGATCCTCCAGTGACCGTGGTTGACCGTTCGTTCTGGCACACATCTGGCACGCGTGCTCAGAGCTCAACCCGCTCGCTCAGGACATTGTCAGCGGGCTCCCCGTAGCGGAGCATGACGTGCGCCGGTCGAAACGGAAGCGCACGCCAGCCCGGCTCCATCACCCAGTACAGAGCGTCTGCGTCAGGACCGTAGGCGAAGATGACCACCTCGCCCCCACCGAACTCATTGCCGTCGACCTCACCAACCCCCGCAACTGCGACCGCGGCCCTGATGGACCGCTCGGCCTCAAAGACCAGTGACCACTGATCGGGCTCGCCGAGGTCGTCGCCACCCAGCTGGAAGCGAGCAATCACGGCGTGCTCCGGAGGCGTCGACGGCAAGTCGACGAGTGCGTCCTGCATGCCAGCACTCTCTCACTGGGCACTGACAGTCGACCTCTGCCGGGGTGCCCGAGCCTGCGGCGCCCGACTGACGCCCGCTTTGTAAGTTCGGTCCGACGCTCCGCCCATGGCTTCGGCTGAGGGGGTGCCCTGGCGCAGTTGACTGCTCGACGCTGCGCACATCCATGCCTGTTGCTGTCAACGATGGACATCAGGACGATCACATGCGCTGCTCGGTGCGTGCGACGCGAACTCCTGCGCTTCGTTTCCCAACCGTCCACGTTTGAGGAGTCGAAGCGCAGCTTCGCCGTGGCGTCGACACCCGTCTCTGCCATGAGTACAGTCACGTCGACATCCAGGTAGCGCAGTGCCCTTGTCAAGATCGACAAAGCGGATCAACTGCGCTTGAGGTAACCGCCCTTCGCCGCCGACCCTTTGAGGTAGAACTGTCATATCGGCACTTGGTCGACACCCTGGAGTGCAGCGAATGACCACCACGGTTCCCTCTTCGGGCGATGGAGCCACCTCGGCGCCATCGGCCACGGGAACATCCACTACCGCTCAACCCACACCTGACGCCGGTGACGCAGCAGCACAGGCTGCTCTGGAAGAACAGGTCAAGAAGGAGGCGATGGCTCACCTCAGAGGCTGGCTCGTCTCCTCTGTCCTGTTTGCGCTCATGCCCACCCTGATCCAGTTCCTTGCTGGCCGACAGACCGCAGGCTATGTCCAGCCGGATTTCATGGAGATGATGAGCAGGGCTCAGCTGTACCTTGTCTCGATTGGCATCACGATCCAGGCGTTGGTCCAAGCATTGATGGAACTGCGCAAGAGCGGCGCTCCCACGCTTGTGAACCTGTCGCTGGCCAACCTCATCATTCTGGCCGCAGCAATCTTCCTAGCCTCCACCGCAGACGGCACCGACGCGCTCAAGTCAGTGGTCGGACAACAGTCGTTGATTCTCTTCCTCACGGCCCTTGCGGCCTCGGGTCGTAGTACCTGGATCTGCGCGAAGGAGGCGGCGCTCCGTGATGGCTGAATGGGTAGCCACTTTGGCATCGATGACTGCCGCAATGATCAGCTTGGCAAGCACGTCCGAAGTGGTCCGAAAGTGGGTTGAGCGCCTTCGCCGGCGACGACACAAGTCTCTTCACTAGTACTTGCCTGAACGCCCCGGCCAAAGCATGCACGTCTCCGTCGGGGGCGTCATCTAACGCAGCTGACGGTTAAATGGGGATCTCGTAGACGATCTCGCACAGGGCGGCTGGGACGACGATGTCCGCCGTCTCCACCGGCCGCCCCTGGTCGTTGTAGTAGGTCCGCCGGATGTGGGTGACGAGCGCGCCCTTCTGGATCCCCAGGAGTGAGGCTTCCTCGACGGTCGCCTGGCGCGGCTCGGGCTGCTCGACAGCGTGGCTGATGGTGACGCCAATCTGGGCCATCCGGTTCACGACGCCTGTCCCGGCGTGCGGCCCGCCCTCGGGAAGGACGATGAGCGTCCCGCCAGTGAGGTCGTACGGCTCCCAGCTCGTCGACAGCTGCACGGGCCGCCCGTCGGCAAGGAACTCGTACACGGTTTGGACGCACAGCTCGCCCTCACCGATCCCGAGCCGCGCAGCGATCTCGGCCGGCGCAGGCACCTTTGCATCGGTCCGGCTCTCCCAGCCGCCATTCCTACCCACGGCCTTCATGTCCGCCCGGAACGGCGACCCGTCCGGCTGCTCGCGCGCCGCAGACCGAACCATCCGCACCCGCAGCCGAGGCTCGGCCACATAGGTTCCGGACCCGGCCCGCCCCTCCAGCACGCCCTGAGAGATCAACAGCTCCTGGGCCCGGCGAACGACGTTCTCGCCCACCCCGCACTCCTGGCCGATCTGGGCCCGGGAGGGCAGCCGGTCACCAGGGGTCCACTCGTGCTCCGCGATCCGCCGCCTCAGTTCGTCGGCGATGCGGAGGTATGGCGGCTGCTCAGACATATGGAAAATCTAGTCCACTAGCTCTAATCTAGTTAACTAGCTTCACACAAAGTGATCGCCGGTGACGGAGGCTGCCCTGTGCCTGCTCCAGAAGTAAGCGCGGAGGTCTTGGCCATCCGGCTGGCAGCCGTCGGACTCATCACACGCATGGAAGAGCACCCCCGGCACACATCGATCGAAGCGGAGGTACCGGAATCCCTCCCTGCCGAGACATGGCGGGAGGTCCTGGAAGTGGTGGCCGCAGCGGACCGATTCGGTCTCCTGGCTACCAGCCTGGGCGGCCGCACACTCTGGGCCGCCGTGAACAAAGCGGTCCCCGCGACGGGCGATGTCCGGGGACCTGGCCGTCAGCGATAGGAGCTGATCAGCATGTTCAACCGTATCCGTCACGCCATCAGGCGCACCAAGGAGCGGCACACCCCAAAGGCCCGACACCGCAAGGCCTTAACGCCAACGCGCCCGACGCTCATCCACCCCAAGCCGTCCGACGAACTGGCGCTGTTCCTCCGGCAGCTCGGAGACCGCACGAACTTCCTCCCGGGCGAAGGGACGGCCCTCGTCCGCCCGTACGTCCTGGTCGGCGAGCAGTGCGCCCGGCAGAGCTCGGATCCGCAACCGCACCACCTCTTCGCCCACGCCTGCTTCGTGCCGGCGGAGGTCCACGGATGACCCGCGTCCCCTCGGCGGCGGCCACGCCCTACGAGTCCAGCGCATGCCGGATCGGCACCCACCACGAGTGCGCACACTCCTTGCCGACGATGGCGCCGATCGGCATCCCGGTCGTCTACGAGGCGTGCGCCTGCTCCTGCCACTCCGCGACCACGTCACCGGAGGCGACCTCGTGAACGACTTCCCCCCGGGTGGCGCACTCGCCTCCCCGGTCGAGATCACCACGGCCACCGTGCAGCGCGGCGACGTCATCCAGATCGGCGGCCAACCGTGCCGAGTGGCCGACCTCCGCCAACTGCCCGGCGGCGCCAAGCGCCTCTACTTCGAGTCGGGCGAACTCCTGACCATGCACACCCGTACGCGCCTCATCGCCGTACGAGTGCTCAGAAGGTGGTGATCGCCCTCGTGCCGTCCCTAAGCCAGACCATCGCCGCCGACCTCCGGGCTCAAATCACCACCGGCCACCTGGAGGCCGGCGCCCGCCTCCCCTCGGAGCCCCGACTCGCCGCGGACTACAAGGTCAGCACCCCAACCCTGCGCAACGCGCTCTCGCTTCTCCAGGCCGAGGGCCTGATCGAGAAGATTCACGGCAAGGGCAACTTCGTCCGCCGCCCTCTCCGCAAACTCACGTACGCCGACGGCCTACTCACCCCGGACGCAGACCTCCACATCACGATCCGCACCACGAACCTCCGAGCACGCGGAGACCTCATCCCTCTGCTCAAGGTCCCCTCGCGCACCCCGCTGACGGAGTTCCTCTGCCTCACCCACCAGGGAGAGAGGCCGCACAGCCTGGCCCGCATCTACGTCCCGCGTGACCTGGAGCAGCCCGAACTGCCGTGGTCTCGCTCCAAACGGGTGGAGACCCGAGAAGTGGTCACCGCCCGACTTCCCACCCCAGAAGAGGCCTCCACCCTCCGACTCAGCACCTCGCTGGCCGTGCTCGCAATCACACGAGTGTCTGCCGACATCACAGGCCGCGTGATCGAGGCGGCTCGCCTGATCCTCGCCGGCGACCGCACGGAAGCGCTCTTCACCACTCACCACACGATCGACGAGAAAGGGCCGGAAGGATGACGCCCCACGACGAACTCCGCCTCCTCCCTTGGCCGGGCCCAGACGGCAAACCCTGCTACCTGAGCACCGACGACGCCGACAGTCATCTATCCCGCCTAGCCGACGACACCGAGGCGATCCAGCTCAACTTGGCCGCCGACCTCTTGAACCACGCTTCTGAGATCATGAGCAAGGGGGAGGTGGCCCCGGAGGAACTTCGGGCCCTGGCCAAGAAGCTCACCGGAACCTTGCGCGACACGATGCGGGTTGCGGACAGCCGCGGTCACCGACTGCTGGGTCCACCACGTCGGGATATCTGTGACGACAGCACAGCTGTCTAGCGATCCCCCCATTAACACAGAGAAAGCCCTGGACTGAGTCCAGGGCTTTCTGCTCTCCGGAATTCCTCTGTTTTCATCCGGTTAGGCGGCTTCGCATCCCCACCTCAAACGAGTGAGAGCGAGAGTGCACGTGACCTCCTCTACCCGGCCAGCGCGGAAGTCAGACGCTCTGTATCCGGCACACACCTGTCGCGCCTAGGAATTCCGCTTCACTAGGTACATCAAACAGGCCGCTCTGCGACAGTTCGTGGCGCTCCACGCTTCCGCTTAGAGGTCATCCAGCGGAAGTCTCCATCGCCGATTATCCCCGTCACTTCAGGCAGGATAAGCCTATTCCCGAACACCGCATACTCCACCCCGGTCCGTTGTATCTGTGCCGTGTGTAGAATGTCAAACTCTACGCATCGAAATCCCTTGTACAATTCGTCGGTGATGCGCTTATTCGCGTCGTAGGTAAGAAGCCATCTGAGTGGAGTGTCACGCAGAATTTCTGCCAATTCCCTATGATCCTCGTTCGTCAGTGAGTCGAGGTACAACCTGTCACCCTGGACGATGTACGGAGGGTCAACATACATTAGAATCTCGTCGGACTGCGGCTCAAGGTGGCGAATAAAGGAACGGGCATCCATTTGGGACACTGTAACTCGGTCGCTGAATTTTGCCAGATAGTTGATACGTTCAATCAGAGATTCTCGATTGAACCTGGCGTCAATTTTCCAATCGCCGGCCTGGTCAAGCCCTCCGATTGGGCGGGCTCGAAGGATTCCTGAGCGATTGCATCTATTTAGAAAAAAGGTCGAAAAGCCCAGCTCGATGTCTGTGCGATCGGCAGGGTTGTTATAGATCTCGGCATGGTGATGCCATGCGTCGATCGTAACCTCTGCGGATGAGACGGAATGGACTAGATTGTCGGGTTCGAAGAAAATGCAACGCCACAAAGCCGCCACGCCTGGATCCAGGTCATTAATGTGAATGTGATCGACTTCGTTGTCTGCAAGCAGACGCAAAGCAGCACCCGCGCCCCCCGCAAAGGCTTCAGCGTATGAACGGGGGCGCGGGCGTTGTCGCGAAAGAAGGTGTGCGATGTAAGGCGCTAGTCGCGCCTTACCTCCCGGGTATCGGAGTGGGCTGATATACCTCATCGCTTCTTCTCGATGAGGTGATCGATCTGAGTCAGAAGAGGACCGTACGCCAGGCTCAACTTCCGGACTTCGGAGGTAAGCGGATTCGCCTGCCAGGAGTGCACGAACTGGTGGAGGGTCTTCAGCACGAGTGCTCCTTCATCCTTCTGCGAGAAACGCCAAGCATCGCTGAGCGCCGGGTTGTCCTGTGTCGGGTCAACCTGATGGAGGGCAGCACCAATCCGACCCTTGAGGTCGCCTTGGCCCCGCTTCCAGCCAAGTTGGGCTGCTGCGTCCGTGACCACGATGTCTACGACGATCCGCACCATGATAGCGGCGACGTTGGGCATCTCGTCGATACTGAGCCGCTTCGCTTCCTCGAAGACTTCAGAGGTGCGAAGGCTTACGTTTCGCAACGAGACACTTTGGAATAGCCGCTTCTCGAAGTCCGGCCTCTTACGCCGGGGCGCCTTCGTCGGTGCCGAATCGGAGGCCTCGCTGCTCTTGTCCGTTTCCTGGTTGGCGTTTGATTCGGTGCCAGAAAATCTCTGCGGCTCGTCCAGCCGGTCGGCCAACTTCGGCAAATCGTCTTCGACTTGCTGCAGATAGCTATTCCGCTGCCTCTTTGTCTTGATCTTATCAACCGAAACAGAGCCGGCCAGGTCATGGAAGAGGCGGGCAAGGATCTGCCGCATCCGGTCTTTGGGGAAGTCGGAAACGACTGATTCTCCGTCGAATGAAATGCCCAGTCGACTCCGAACATCCGGGTCGCCAATCATCCGGCCAAGGTTGGTGATTCTGTTTTCCCGGACGGTTGCGACATCGGCGATGAGTTCCGCATCGTCTGCGAACCAGGCAGTCACTGCGTCGATGAGAAGTCTCGCCTTTTCGGTCGGAGTTGAGCGCCCGCCAAACCTGCTCACTTCGGCCGGGTTCCACTTGACGACACCGACGCCGTCGTTCTCGCCAGTGTGCCTGAGCTTGATCCAGGGAGCAGCCTGCTGTCGAGTTTCCGCGACAACGCACTGCACTCGCCGTGGAACGTCGCCACTTGCGGCAATAGCGGCAAACTTCCGCTGTAGTTGTTCGGTTGGCGCCAAGCTCGGCTTGTTCAGCAGCTTGAGCGTCGCTACCCTACGGTTACCCTCAAGTACAATATTGAGGTCGCCGTCAGGCATCACCACGATCAGCTCGGTCGGGTTGAGTCCCGCCTCGACAATGCTCTTAGCCAGCCGAAGAAGCTTGAGCTCGCCTTTGTCGAGAAGTGCGGCGATGGACTCTTCAAGGCTCTTCGTCGGCTGCGCGTGCCGCGGATTCATCTCGTCCAAGGTCAAGGACGCAACGTGCATGCTTGCTTGTTTCATGCCACTCATAGTCCTCGCCGCCCCCTTGCGGTGCACCATATTTTCTGGCAGGCAGATCATACGTGGCCTAGCAGCCTCTTTGCTATATAGATGAGTCCTAGCCAACTGGCCGGGAAGTGCCTATAGGTGCGAGGTCGGCGGAGCGGGTTTGGCCGGTGGCCTGCCCGGGCTGGGGTCGAGCATGAGCAGGGGGCCGTACGCTGGTTGGCAACTCGGTCAGGCTTTGGGCCTGACCGCAATGTGATCGAGTGGCCCCCTGCTCTTGCTCGACGCGGGTCCCTGACCGGGGAGGTGGCTAAAGCCGTGGAGCCGACCGGCCCCAGCCACGGAGGGGTTCGCCACCCATCAACCCGAGCTGTGAGGCGTGCGGTCGGCGGCCGGGCTGGAGCGGGGCGCAGACAGGAGCGCAGGCCCGGGCGACGGGCCGCGCGCGCCGCGCCGTGCGCGGCGGGTGCCTTGATGAAGTAGAGAAAGTCTTACCGCGCTTCTGGGCTTCGCTCGGCCTTGAACTCGCTCAGCAGGTCGAAGAACAGGTCGATGCCTGCCCTGCCGCTCGCTTCCGCGGCCTTCGTGATCTCGACCGCCCACCCCAAGGAACTGGCGTAGTTGTGGCCAAGTCGCGGCCACAACCATTCGGCGAACGGGCCCTGGTGTTCGAAGTCCGTCATGGCCTCGGGGCCGTGGATCTCGGATGCGACTCGGTAGCCGTACAGCATCGCCTGGAGCTCCAGGAGGGAACCGCCGCGCACGAACATCCCTGGCCGCATGCGGACCTGGTCCAGAAAGTCATAGACGTCGCGCCATTCGCTGATGGGCTTCCGGGTAGTCATGCGGACGTCTCCAGGAGGTGGCGGCCGTCGTGGCTGCGGACGTGGGGGCCGTTTCCGTCTAGCGCGTCCAAGAGGCGGATCGCGTAGACCTCCGCCATGCGCTCTTCGACCTCGGCCGGCGTGAGCCAGTCGACCGCGGTGGACTCGCCTGAGGTTCGCTCGGTGCCGCCTGAGGGCTTGCAGCGGAAGACCAGGGCGACGATTCCGCGGGTGGTGTTCTTGTAGACGCCCGTCAGCTCGTCCACCTCGACGTGGATGCCCGTCTCCTCCAGGACCTCGCGGGCCACGCCCGCTTCGGGTGCCTCGGTGAGTTCGAGGACTCCGCCCGGGAGTTCCCACGTGCCGTTATCCGCTCGGCGGATGGCCAGGAGGCGGCCGTCTTCGCGTACTACCGCTCCGGCCACGGACACCGAGTGGAGTGGCGTTGACTTTGTTCCCGCGCTCCCGTTACTCATGTACAGGAGCATATGAGAGTGGGTAGGACTGTGGGAACTCCAGCAGGAGCTGGCAGGGCCGTACCTCGGTACGTGCAGATCGCGGACGACATCGTCCAGCAGATCCGGTCTGGCGTACTGAAAGCCGGCGACATGGTGCCCAGTGAGTCCGAGCTCGTCGAGCGGTACGGGGTCGCCGGCGGGACTATCCGTAAGGCCATGGTGGAGGTGCGGGCCAGTGGGCTCGTCGAGACCCGGCACGGCAAGGGTTCGATCGTGAAGGATCGGCCTCCCGTACGGCTTCGGTCTTCGGATCGGTTCCGTGCTTCTCATCGGCGGGGCGGCAAGGCTGCCTACCTCGCCGAGTCCGAGCAGTCCGGCGCGACGGCCAAGGTGAGCGTTCTCTACATTGGGCCCATGGAGGCGCCGACGGACATCGCCGAACGGCTCGGGGTCGATGCGGGGACTCAGGTGCTTGCGCGGCGGCGGCTGTACTTCCGGAACGGGACGCCCGTCGAGACCGCCTCGTCGTACCTGCCGTGGGACGTCGTGAAGGACATCCCCGAGCTGTTCGCCGAGAACCCCGGCCCCGGCGGCATCTACGCCCGGCTCGAAGACCACGGCCACACCTTCGCCGAGTTCGTCGAGACGCTTCAGGCCCGGCCGGCCTCGAAGGCGGAAGCGTCCGAGCTGGCTCTGAGTCCTGGCGCCTCCGTGGTGCACCTGCTGCGGGATGCCGTGACGAAGGAGGGACGGGTCGTGGAGGTCTGCGACACCCTCATGGCCGCTGACCAGTTCGTCTTCCAGTACCGGATCCCCGCGACAGACTGACGCTCGCTCAACTTCCCTCAACCCGCTGCGGTTTCTTCCGTGGCGGGTTGACTCATGTACAGGAGTGGTGCACTCTTCTTCATGTTACTCCTATACAGGAGTGAATGAGCCCAGCCTCTATAGAGGAGTGATCCACTGTGCGTCAGATCCCCGTCGACACGTCCGCCGCGATGGTGATGGTGGCCCAGCCCCCGGCCCCGAAGATCGCGAACCGCCAGACCGGCGAGATCGCCACCGACCGGGACACCGGTGCCCCGCTGATGACCGTCGACGTCATGTTCGTCATGGACGGCAACGCCGAGATCCTCAACCTGACCGTCCCCAAGACCGGCATCTCCGAGGAGCTGTCCATGGGCACCCCGGTCGCCCTGACCGGCGTCGTCGCCCGGCCCTGGGAGAACGAGTTCAACGGCCAGAAGCGCCACGGCATCAGCTTCCGCGCCGTCGCCGTCACCTCGCTCGCCACCGCGAAGGTCGGCTGACCCATGACCGCCTTAACGGTCACCCTCGCCCTGGTCGCCACGGTCGCGCTGCTGCTGCGGTGGCAGCGTCCGGCCTGGTACTGGATGAGCTTCGGCGTCGTCTTCGCCGTGGTGCGGATCCTCGCCCGGTACGCGTCGGTCATGGACGCGTGCGGGCTGACCGTCCCGCCCTCGCGCTGGCGCCTGGCGCTGGCCCGGATGACCCGCCAGCCCATCCCCAAGTCGCGGGCGCCCCGGATCCTGCGGCTGCGGCCGACACGTACCGGGCTCGTACTGCGGGTGAAGCTGCGTCCCGGTCAGGACGCGTTCGACTTCTCCGCCGCCTCGGACCGGCTCCGGCACTCGTTCGTCATGCAGAACGTCACCGCCCGGGAGGTCCGCTCGGGTGTCGTCGAGCTGCGGATGACCGGATACGACGTCCTCAAGCGGGTGCAGATGCCTGCGGCCGCCCGTGGTGGGGTGATGCGGGTTCCGGTCGCCATGCGGGAGGACGGGGAGGTCTACTACCGCGACTACCGCCAGACCCCGCACGCGCTGAACGTCGGTGCCACCCAGTCCGGAAAGTCTGTCTATCAGCGCAACCTCGTCGCCGCGCTCGCCACGCTGGATGTCGCCCTCGTCGGGATCGACTGCAAGCAGGGAGTCGAACTCGCCCCGCTCGCCCGACGGTTCACCGCCCTGGCCGACAACCCTGATGCAGCTGCCGACCTCCTCGACGCCCTCGTCGAGCACATGGAGGACGTCTATCAACTGATCCGACGCGAGCAGAGATTGAGTGCAGACCTGCCGGATGCGGAGATCACCGCCGACATCTGGGACCTGCCCGATCACCTGCGACCGACGCCGATCGTGCTCCTGGTCGATGAGGTCGCCGAACTCGCCCTCTTCGCTACGAAGGAGGAGGAGAAGCGGCGGGATCGGATCATCACCTCCCTGGTCCGGCTCGCCCAGCTCGGCCGTGCTGCCGGCATCTACCTGGAGATCTGCGGGCAGCGCTTCGGCTCCGAGCTCGGCAAGGGCATCACCATGCTTCGCGCCCAGCTCACCTGCCGCACCGCCCACCGCGTCAACGACGAGACCAGCGCCAGCATGGCCTTCGGCGACATCGCCCCGGACGCCGTCCTCGCCACGATCCAGATCCGCACCGACCGCCCCGGCACCGCCGTCGCCGGCGACTCCTCCGGTGGGTGGGTCCGCATCCGCACTCCCCACCTCACGCTCCGGCGAGCCGTGAACATCGCGAACTCCCACGCTCACCGCACGCCCGAGATCCCCGCGCTGGACGCCTTCCGGCCCGTCCTTCCGCCTCTGGGCAAAGCCGCGGCGCCCTCAACGGTCACGGCTCCTGCGATCGCCTGAATCCCCTCGCTCCACGGCGGCGTGACCGTTTCACGCCAGGTCCCTACCCCTCCCATGCCCGAAACCGGAAGGAGGACCCTCCGATGCGTCCCATCCGCCGGCCGGACGCCGTCCTCGTACAAGCCGTGATCGCCGGATCCCTGTCCTTCGCTCACCTCCACGACCTGGCTGCGGCTGCCGGACAGACCGGTTGGAAGGCGTGGGCCTACCCGGTCTCCGTGGATTTGCTGCTCGTCGCCGCCTGGCACCGGCTACGGACCTCGCGGGCCGCCGGTGTGCCCGCCCGCTCGGCCTGGACCTGGTTCACGGTCGCCCTAGCCGCGTCCCTCGGTGCGAACGTCGCCACCGCAGGTCTCCTCGACCTCGGCCACGTCCCCGCCTGGCTCCGCATCCTCGTCGCCGGCTGGCCCGCTCTCGCGTTCCTCGGCGGCACCCTCCTCGTCCACTCCCCCGGGCACCCAGCTGTCGCCGAACAGGCCGAACCCGACACAGCCACCGAGCACCCCCCGGCCGTGGAAGCGGTCATCGAGCGGGATGACACAGCCAGGCACGAGCCGGAGACCGCCGCCGCACCGGCTCTCCCCTCCCAGGAGCTGGCCCCGGAACCTGCACCGGAGCCCGAACCCGCCCCCGTGGTCGTGACCGTACCGCCTGCCCTCGTCGCTCATGCCCGGAAGGTCGCCGACGACTACCGCGCCCGCACCGGCCACCCGATCGACGCCGACACCCTGCGCGCTCGCCTCGGCGTCCCGCCCCTGATGGCCGACGCCATCGCCGCCCAGCTCGCCTGACGGGAGACCTCCTCATGGCCCCTCGCGACCACTTCCACTCCGTGATGCGGATCGGCCCGGTGCAGATCGGCACCCACCGTGACCGCCACGGCCGCACCAAGTACGCCGCCGTGTGCACGTCCGACGGCTGCGGCTGGTCCGCCGAGTACTCCAGCTCCTCGGCCGCCCAGCTCGCCGCCCGTACCCACCGCTGCAAGCCCCGCTGACCTCGAAGGAGACCCGCGTCATGGACGTCCCGCTCTGGCTCGCCCTGATCGTCGTCGGCGGCCTCGGCATCAAGCTCATCCGCCCGCCCTGGTGGCTCGTCGCCGTGATCCTCCTCGGCGGATTCCTCCTCGCCGACAGCGTCTTGGCCCCGCTCATCGACAACACGATCACCAAGTAGGGAGAACCGTCATGCTCCGGCCCCGCATCCCGGCCAACCCGCTCCCGACCGGCATCGTCACCCCGCTCGTCCAGCCGACCGCCACCGCGGACATCGCGCCCCACCACACCGCCGACATGGCGGCCTGCAACCACCACCACGTCCCGGCCCCGGTCCCGGCGCCGTCCTCGACTCTGCGCCTCACCCCCGCCAGCCTGGCTGTCGTCGTCGCCGGCGGCGCCGGAGCCGTCCTGGTCGTCGGCACGGTCCTGGTCTCCATGCTCCTCGCCGTCGCCATAAGCGCCGCTTCCGTCGCCGTCTGCGCCGTCGTCCTGCGCTCGCTCCTCAACGGCCAGCGCCGACAGCGCTAGTCGTCGAACTCGAAGCCCGATGCCTCTGCACGGGCAATGATGTCGCGGACTGCCTCAGGGCTCGCGATGACGGCTCCAAGGGCAGCCTTGAGTCGTGCGAGGTCGCCCGGACTCCCGACCGCGCAGAACATGCCGCCCTCGCTGTCGAAGTCGAGGTCCTCGGCAATGTCCGGCCAGGCGAACTGCACGAGACCTTCCCAGAAGTACCCGTTCGGCTCGTGTCCGGCGGCAGCTACGGCGTCATCGGCAGCCAAGCCGCCGGCGTTCAAGGTCAGCGAGTGCTCGCCGTCGAAGTCATGCAGGTTGATCGTCACGGCGTGATCCTTGCACCGCCCTCTGACAGAGCTGCCGATCCCTGGGGCCGCCTCATCCGGTCCCTCTCTCTGCCGGTCCGGTAGGCCTCTCCGGTCACCGCACTAGCCAGCTTCCGGGCGGCTCAACCGCCAAGTCTCCGCCGCCCGGAAGCCCCGCCCCTACCCGGCTCACAGAACCAGAAGGAAGCACTCCATGATGACCGTCCCAGCCGCCTCGTCGGCGGGGTTCGACACCGCCACCCTGGGCGACATGCTCCGGGTGGCCGGGTCCCCCGGCTTCGACCGCTGGAAGGAGCAGGTCCACCGCACCGGCGGCTGTTCCCACCCCATCCACCTCCAGGGCTGGACCCTCGCCCGCGACAAGACCACCGGCGAGACCCTCCACCGCTACTCCACCGACACCGAACCGGGCGCACGCCTCCGCATCGCCTGCGGCAACCGCCGGGCCTCCCGCTGCCCCGCCTGCGCCTGGACGTACGCGGGCGACACGTACCACCTCATCCGCGCCGGCCTCGCCGGAGACGACACCCGGGACATCCCCGCCACCGTCCGCGAGCACCCCCGCGTCTTCCTCACCCTCACCGCCCCGTCATTCGGACCAGTCCATAACCGGCCCGACGCCCGGCCCTGTCGCTGCGGCACCCGTCACGCCGAGGACGACGCCGCCCTCGGCACGCCGCTCGACCCCGAGTCGTACGACTACGCCGCCGCCGTCCTCTTCAACAACCACGCCGGGCAGCTCTGGCAGAGGTTCACGAATCGACTCCGCCGGGAGATCACCGCTGCGGCCGGACTCTCGCAAAGGGAACTAAAGGCGGTCGCCCGGATCTCGTACGGGAAGGTCGCCGAGTTCCAGAAGCGGGGTGCCGTCCACTTCCATGCCGTCGTCCGCATCGACGGCCCGGACGGTCCTGACTCTCCGCCGCCGTCGTGGTCGACCACCGAGCGCCTCACCGACGCCATCCGCGCCGCTGCCACCCACACATACACCACTGTCACCGTCCCTGCCGTCGGCGACCACCCCGCCCGCCGCCTCCGTTGGGGCACCCAGATCGACATCCGGCCCGTCAAAGCGTTCGGCGACGGCTCCGACATCACCGAACAGGCCGTCGCCTCCTACATCGCCAAGTACGCCACCAAAGCCGCCGAGACCACCGGCAGCCTCGACCGTCGCATCGGCAACCGTGAGGCCCTGGTCCTCCTCGGCGTCCCCGACCACACCCACCGTCTCGTCGAAGCCTGCTTCGACCTCGACCCCCTCTACCCGGACCGCAGGCTCCTCGCCTGGGCCCACATGCTCGGCTTCCGCGGCCACTTCTCCACCAAGTCCCGGCAGTACTCGACCACCCTGGGCGAGCTCCGCCAGACCCGCGCCGACTACCGCGCCGCCCAAGAACGCACCGCCCGCGGCCTCGACGACATCGAGCCGGACACCGTCCTCGTCCTCACCTCCTGGTCCTACGTCGGCCAGGGCCACTCCCCCGGTGAGGCTGCCCTCGCCGCCTCCATCGCCCGGGACATCCAGCTCAACCGTGAGACCGCCCGCGAAGCCCTACGCGACCGACTCGCCCTGGAGGGAGCACCCGCATGACCGACCGACTGCTGACCGTGGGCCAGGCCGCCGAGCTCCTCGGCACCACCGAGAGGTTTCCGCGTCGGCTCATCGCCGAGCGCAGGATCGCCTTCGTCAAGGTCGGGCGCCATGTACGTATCCCCGAGCCCGCCTTGGAGGAATTCGTGGCTGCCCATACCGTCCAGCCGATCACCACTCGCCGCCGATTCGCGGCGGTGGCCTGATGGCGAACACCAAGGGCAAGCGGCGACGCTTCGGTGCAGTGCGGAAGCTGCCCTCAGGGCGTTTCCAGGCTCGCTATCAGGGGCCGGACGGACTGACGCGATCCGCCCCCGAGACGTTCGCCTCGCAGACCGATGCCGATCGGTGGCTCGTCCGCAAGGAAGCGGAGATCATCGACGGCAAATGGAAGAACCCGGACGACAAGGTTCTCTTCGGGGTGTACGCCGAAGCCTGGTTCAAGGAGCGGGACTACGCAGCGACCACCCGCGAGCGCAGCGGCAGCGCGCTACGCCTCCACGTCCTCCCGACCTTCGCGGACGTGGTCCTGAGTGAGATCACCACACCCCAGATCCGCCGCTGGCGTGCCGGCCTCTTGGAGTCAGGGGTCGGTGAGCCGACGGTCGCCAAGGCCTACCAGATCCTCCGCGCCATCATGAACACCGCGGTCGACGACGAGCTGATCCAGCGCAACCCCTGCCGTATCAAGGGCGCCGGGGCAGCCAAGACCGCCGAGCGGCCGTTCCTCGACGTCACCGAGGTCTTCCAGCTCGCCGACGCCGTGCCGGCGCGCTTCCGGGTGTTCATCCTGTTGGCGGCCTTCACCGGGCTCCGCTTCGGGGAGCTCGCCGCGCTTCAGCGGCATGACGTCGACCTCGACCGGCGAACCGTCGCCGTACGGCGTTCTCTGGCCGAGACCCGTACCGACGGCATTCTGATCAAGACGCCCAAGAGCGCGGCCGGTGTGCGGACCGTCGCCTTCCCGGCCTCCTTGGCGGAGAGCCTGGCCACTCATCTCGCCGTCTACGCCCAGCCGGGTCGGACCGGGCTGGTCTTCACCGGAGCCCGCGGCGGGCAGCTGCGTCGGAACAACTTCCGCCGGCTGTGGCTGCGGGCCCTGAAGACCACCGGCCTCCGCGACGTCCACTTCCACGATCTGCGCCATACCGGGAACACCCTCGCCGCGACCGGCGGCGCCACGACGCGTGAGCTGATGCAGCGGATGGGGCATTCGTCGGTGCGGGCCGCGCTGATCTATCAGCACCTCGTGAACGGGCGTGACCACGCCATCGCCGCCCACGTCGACGAGCAGATCAGGAAGGTCCGGCCGGGCGAGTCCGGCGACGCTTCTGGCACGTGACTGGCACGGCGCCCCTCCCCCGCCTCCCCGGCCGGGGAACGGGCAAGGCCCAGGCTCCCGGTTCAGTCCGGTGACCTGGGCCTTTGTCGTGCTACCTGCTGGTGGGCGCGGACGGTTTCGAACCGCCGACATCTGCTTTGTAAGAGCAGCGCTCTACCCCTGAGCTACGCACCCGTGGAATGAGGCAACAGCGTACATGGCCCATGGGTGGGTCCCGCAAACCGATACCCGCGCGTACCGGCCGGGGGGTAGCCCCACCATCGGGCCGGTGGGTCGCCGGATCGTCGGTGGGGTCGGGGGTCCGTACGGTGAGGGGACAGTCAGCGTGTTACCTGGGGGTTTGTCGTCATGGCCGGTCGTCGTCGTATCCGTACGCTCCTCGCCGTCGGCGGGGCCGGCGTCGTCGCCCTCGGGGTCACCGGTTGTGGGGGTGCGGATGTCGAGGGGGCGCCCGTGGAGCGGAAGAGTTTCGCGTTCTCCGGGGAGACGCTCACGATCGACGCCGACAACTCCCGGCTGGAGATCGTGCCCGCCGACATCGACGACGTGCGGGTCAGCCGGCAGGTCGACGGGTGGGTGTTCGTGGGGTCCGGGCCCGAGGCGACGTGGCGGATGGAGGGCGGGACGCTGACGTTGCGGGTCGAGTGCGACGCGCTCGCCAGTGACTGCGACTCCGTCCACCGGGTCCAGGTGCCGCGCGGGATCGCCGTCACCGTGGAGGATGACAACGGGGAGGTGACGGCCGACGGGTTCGACACCGCGTTGACGGTACGGGCCGACAACGGCTCCGTCCTCGTGCGCGACGCCTCCGGCGCGCTGGAGCTGACCAGCGGCAACGGGGAGGTCGTCGTGGAGGGCGGGACCACCTCCCAGCAGATCGTCGCCCGGTCCGACAACGGGGCCGTACGGCTCGCCCTCAGCGCCGTGCCGCGCCGGGTGGAGGCCACCAGTGACAACGGGGAGATCGACATCGCCCTGCCGAAAGCGACGTACGACGTCGACGGGCGCAGCGACAACGGCGAGGTCCGCGTCGAGGTGCCGACCGCGAAGGGCAGCGGCCATGTCGTGACCGCGCACAGCGACAACGGGGAAGTCGTCGTCCGCAGCGCGAACTAAAGGACCCGTGTGTTCGTCCTTACCTGGTGGGAGAATGAACCGGACCGGGCAGCGCGGCGATCACAGCACGGGAGAGGGACGTGGCGGCGACTCACGCAAGGGGCACGTCCACGCTGCGGCTCGCACTCGCGCTTCCGCTGCTCGCGCTCGCACTCCTCCCCGCCGCCTTCGCCGGGGGCGGGACCCGGCGGTGGTTCGGTGGGCGTGGGGAGAGCCAGCGGGCCGAGGCGCAGGCCGCCAAGGACGCGGCGGCGGCCGCGTTCTACGAGCTCGACACCGCCCAGCGCGATCTGCGGATCTCGATCGAGACGATCACGGCCGTCGACAGCTCCCCCGGGGCCCGTACCGCCGTCGACGGCTTCGCCGCGCTCGGGCGGCGGATCGACGAGGTCAGCCACGCGTACATCACCGCCGTCGACGCCCACGATCTCGACCGGGACGAGCTGGACGCGGGGACCGCCCAGCGGGCCCGGACCGAACTGACCCGGGCCAAGGACGAGCTCGTACGGGTCAAGGGTGAGCTGGACCGGTTCGAGCAGGGGCTCGGGCCGCTGCTCGACAAGGCCGAGACGCAGCTCGCCCGGCTCGCGCCCGCCGTCGAGCGGGCGCGAGCGGCGCTCCGGGCCGCCAGTACCGCTCTCGACACCGTACGGAACGCGGGCCTGCGCGCCGACGATCTCGCGGCGCGGCTCGCCGCCCTCGGCCCCGAGCTCACCAAGCTCAACGAAGGCGCCGGCCGGCACGGCGTCCCCGAGACCCTCCAGCGCGCCGACGGTGTCCTACGGGACGCCGAGGCCGTACGCGTCGAGGCCGAGCGGCTCCCCGAGCGCGCCGCCGAGACCGACAAGCGCCTGGTCTCCCTCCGCACCCGCGCCGAGGCGCTCACCACCCGGGCCGAAGCCGTCGAGCCCGTCCTGTCCGAGCTCCGCCGCCGTTTCTCCGCCGCCTGCTGGCAGGACCTCCAGTACGTCCCCGAGCAGGCCGCCGAGAGCGTCCGCCAGGCCGAGGAGAGGCTCAAGGAGGCCGCCTCGGCCCGCGCGGAGCAGCGCTGGCCCGACGCCACCAGCTTGCTGGCCACCGCCCGCGCGCTGCTCAACAACACCGACGAGGCCGTCTCCGCCGCCGGTGAGCGGCTCCGCCGTCTCGACGCCGTCGCCAAGGACCCCCGGCAGGAGATCGAGCGCGCACGCTTCGCCGTCCGCGACGCCCAGCGCCTCGCCATGGCCGGCCGCCACACCCCCGACCCCCGCCACGCCCGCCCCCTCGACGATGCTGTCGCCCGTCTCGACCGGGCGGTGGCCGCGCTCGACAGCGGCCGCCATCCCGACTACTGGCACTTCCTCACCGAGCTCGAGGCCGTCCGCGCGACCGCCGCCCGTGTCGTGGAATTGATCAGGGAGGAACGGGGCGGGGGCGGCTCCGGCGGTGGCCGCTAGCCTGGTCCGTATGCCTCGTTACGAATACCGCTGCCGGACCTGTGGCGACACGTTCGAACTCAGCCGGCCGATGGCCGAGTCCTCCGCCCCCGCCGCCTGCCCGGAAGGGCACGACGACACCGTCAAGCTGCTGTCCGCCGTAGCCGTCGGTGGTACGGCGACGGGCGGCCCCGCGCCCGCCCCGAGCGCAGGTGGCGGCGGCGGATGCTGCGGTGGCGGGTGCTGCGGCTGATCCCCCGCGTGCCGGGGCCGGTCCGCACAGTGCCGGGGCCGGCCCGCCGCACCACAGCGGGGCCGGCCGCGCCACAGCCGGGGCTGACCCACCTCCACAGCCGGGCCGATCCGGCGCGCCACAGCCGGGGCTGATCCACCCTCCGCAGCCGAGGCCGGTCCAACGGCCCCGGTCGGTCAGCTGCCCAGGTAGCGCAGTACTGCCAGCACCCTCCTGCTGTAGCCCTCGCCCCGGCCCGTCAGTTCCAGCTTGTCGAAGATCGCGTTGATGTGTTTCTCGACCGCGCTCTGCGAGACGTGCAGCCGGCCCGCGATCGCCGCGTTCGTGTGCCCCTGCGCCATCGCCGCCAGGACGTCCCCTTCCCGGGGCGTCAGCCGGGACAGCGGATCGGTGTGGGAGGAGCGGACCAGGAGGCGGCGGACGACCTCCGGGTCGAACGCCGTCCGGCCCTCCCCCACCCGTTCCAGCGCCTCCAGGAACTCGTCGACCTGCGCCACCCGGTCCTTCAGCAGATAGCCGACCGCTCCCGGTCCCGCCGACTCGCCGGTCAGCAGCTCGGTCGCGTACCGCCGCTCCACGTACTGCGAGAGCACCAGGACGCCGACCCGCGGCCACGCGCTCCGGATCTCCAGGGCCGCGCGCAGCCCCTCGTCCGTGTGGGTCGGTGGCATCCGGACGTCGGCGACGACCACGTCCGGCGGGTCGGCCGCCACCGCCGCGAGCAGTTCCACCGCGTTGCCGACGGCGGCCGTGACCTCGTGGCCCTCCTCCGCCAGGAGCCGTACGAGCCCCTCCCGCAGCAGCGTCGAGTCCTCCGCGAGCATCACGCGCACGGCAGCTCCGCCCGTACCACCGTCGGTCCGCCCAGCGGGCTGTCCACCGCGAACCGTCCGTCCAGCGCCGCCGCCCGGCTCGCGAGACCGGCCAGTCCGCTGCCGGAGGCGTCCGCGCCGCCCGTTCCGTCGTCGTTCACCGTCACACGCAACACGCCGTCCTCCCGGGTAACTTGTACGTCGATACGGGTCGCTCCCGCATGCTTGACCACGTTGGTGACCGCCTCCGAGACGACGAAGTACGCGACCGTCTCCACCGCCCTCGGCAGCGGCCCGGGCACGTCGTACGCGAGTCCCACCGGCAGCGGGCCGCGCTCCGCGACCGCCTCGAGGGCCGCCCGCAGGCCAGCCTCGTCCAGGACCGTCGGGTAGACCCGCCAGGCCACCTCCCGTAGTTCGGCCAGCGCGCGGCGGCTCTCCTCATGGGCCTGGAGCAGCAGGGCGTCGGCGCCGTCCGGGTCGCGGGCGCGGATACGGCGGGCGCGGCCGAGGAGCATGCCGAGGGCGACGAGCCGCTGCTGGACACCGTCGTGGAGATCGCGTTCGATGCGGCGCCGTTCGTCGTGCACGACGTCCATGACCTCGGCGCGGCTGCTGGCGAGCTCGGCGATCCGGGCTTCCAGGGCGTCGGCGTGGCGGGGGCCGAGGAGGCGGCGGGCCACGTGGCCCTCCAGGGACGCGACGCCGAGGGCTCCCTGGACGGAGAGGAAGAGCAGGAAGAACCCGCCCGCGCTGCTGAAGGTGACGAGCCAGGGGTGGTCGATGTCGGTGATCAGCCAGCCGTAGAGGACGAAGGTGCCGAGGCCGAGGCCGTAGGCGGCGCAGACGAGGACGACTCCGCCGAGCAGCCCGAGCGGCCAGCGGGCCGCGAGGTGGCGCAGGGCCGCACCGTCTCCCTGGGCGCCCGGGAGCCGCACGCCGAGGAAGCGGTCGAGCCGCCGCCGTTCCAGCCGGAGCAGGCGGTGGGCGACGGCGGTCAGGGTCCGCAGGACGGCGCGGCGGCCGCGCGGCCAGGCGAGCACCGGCAGCAGCGCGAGCCCGCCGGCGATCAGGGACAGCAGCTCGACGACGGCGGTGGCGGCGCCGAGGGTGAGACCGGCCGCCATCCGCAGCCCGTGCGCGACGTGCCCGGCGAGAGTCCTCATGATCGGCCACGCTAGCCGGAGCCCCCGCCCGGGCGCACTGCGGAAAACCGGAGCATCACCGTGCGGCCGCCATCAGTCCGCGACCGGGCAGCGGTTCCTAGCGTGAGAGCCATGGAAACCTGGATCGACAGGCTCATGGACACACTGGGCGCTCCCGGCGCCGGCATCGCCGTCGCGCTGGAGAACCTCTTCCCGCCGATCCCGAGCGAGGTCGTCCTGCCGCTGGCGGGCTTCGCCGCCGCGACCGGTCGGATGGACCTGTTCGCCGCGCTGCTGTGGACGACGGCGGGGTCGACGGTCGGCGCGCTCGCGCTGTACGGGGTGGGGGCGCTGCTCGGCCGGGAGCGGACGGTCGCCCTCGCCGGAAAGCTGCCGCTGGTGAAGGTCTCCGACATCGAGCGGACGGAGGCGTGGTTCGCCCGACACGGCACGAAGGCGGTGTTCTTCGGGCGGATGGTGCCGCTGTTCCGCAGTCTGATCTCCGTGCCCGCGGGCGTCGAGCGGATGTCGCTGCCCGTCTTCCTCGCGCTCACGGCGCTGGGCAGCGCGATCTGGAACACCGCCTTCGTGCTGGCCGGTTATCTGCTCGGTGACAACTGGGAGCAGGTGACCGGTTACGTGTCGGTCTACTCGAAGGCGGTGCTCGTGGCGGCGGCGGGTGCGGTGGTGTGCTTCGTCGCCGTGCGGCTGATCAGGCCGGGTCGGGGAGGGCGGCGGGCGCGGCGGCCGGGTGGGCGGGCAGGGTCACGCGGTGGTCCCGAACGGCCGTGAGGAAACGGCGCAGGATCTCCTCCCCCGCCGCCACTCCGCGCTCGGCGAGGACGTCGAGGTGGGGGGCGGTCCAGCCGGTGTCGGCGAGTTCGCCGTGGCCGGGGCGCCAGGCGCGGTCGGCGGCTTGCAGCAGGTCGGCGTCGAGGAGGGAGTCCCCGGCGGCCAGGGTGAGGCCGGCGCCGGTGCGGCGGGCGACCTCGCGCATCGCCGCGCTCTTGGTGAGCGGCTTCGGTACGGCGTACACCTTGCGGCCCTGGAGGGAGACGGTCCAGCCGCGGTCGTCGGCCCAGTCGCCGAACCGCTTCAGCCACTCCTCGGGCAACCGCTCGCGCTCGACGACGAGGTACGCGAAGAGGTCCTCGGCGACCCGGTGCTTGCGCACCCAGGACAGGTCGGTGGTGGCGGTGAAGTAGGCGCGGATCTCGGCGAGCGGCGCGCACTCGTCGGCGAGCCGACGCAGCACGCTCTCGTGCCAGTCGCGGTCGGTGACGCCGTCGACGAGGAGGTGTCCGCCGTTGGCGCAGATCGCGTACTTCGGTGCGGGGCCGGGGAGTTGGATGCGCTGGTACTGCTTGCGGGTGCGGGTCGTGGTGGGGACGAAGACGGCTTCGGCGGCCACCTCCGCCAGGAGCACGGCGGCGTCCTCGGTCATGTAGGACAGCGGCTTGGACTCGTGGACCTCGATGCTGAGCAGGCGGGGCGCCTGCGCGTCGGGCATGCCGAGGGCGAGGGCGGCGGAGGAGTAGATCAGCGTACGGTCGAGGTCGCTCGCGACCATCACTGTGGGCGTGGTGCCGTTCGTCGCGGTACTCACTGGGAGATCACCGCCTTCCCGTCGGCGCCGGTGGCGCCGCGCGTGTACTGAGGGTGGATCAGTCCGACGCAGGTGTACGGGAGTTGGTCGACCTCCTCGACGGGTACCCCGCGCTGTGCGGCGAGAAGGCGGACGTGGTCCAGGTCGGCGCCCGCGCCGCGCTGGGCGAGGATCTTCCAGGGGACGCGGCGCAGCAGGACCCGGGTGGTCTCGCCGACGCCCGGCTTGACCAGGTTGACGTCGTGGATGCCGTACTCCTCACTGATCCGCTCGACGGCCGCCCAGCCCTCCCACGTGGGGTCGCGGTCGGCGCCCAGCAGCTCCTTGACCTCGGCGTCGACGGCTTCGCCGACCTCGTCGAAGCGGGCGGCGACCGCGTCGAGGAAGTCGTTGGACACGTCGGCGCCGGCCAGCTCGCGGTAGAACTTGCCGCCGTGGAAATCGTCGGGTCCGACCAGGTCGGCGCGGAGGACCGTCCGCGATATCAGCCCGGAGACCGTGGAGTTGAGGCAGGCGGACGGGATGAGGAAGTCCTCCCGGGTGCCGTAGGTGCGCACGCAGGAGCCGGGGTCGGCGAGGACGGCGATCTCCGGGTCGAAGCCGGGGAAGTCCTTGAGGGCTTCGGCGAGTTCGCGGGTGATGGCGCCCTTGCCGGTCCAGCCGTCGACGAAGACGACGTCGGCGGGGTCGTGGTGGGCGGCGAGCCAGCGCAGCGCGTTGGCGTCGATACCGCGGCCGCGCACGATGGAGACGGCGTAGTGCGGCAGGTCGAGGTCGTGGCGGGCCTGGGCCCAGCGGCGCATCAGCACACCGACGGGCGTGCCGGCCCGGGCGAGCGAGACGAGCACGGGCCGCCCGCTGCCCCGGCCGGCCCGCTCGGCGAGGACCGTCTCGGTGACGGTGCCGACGGCGCGGGCGATCCGGGTGGCGGAGGTCTTCAGGGCCGCGTGGAAGAGCTCCTGGTACTGGGCGCTGGGCTGGTACTCGACGGGCAGCGACTCCGCGTAGTGCGCGCCGCCGCTCTGGATGGCCTCCTCGCGCTCCTCGGTCGGGGCCTCCAGCTCGACGTCCGAGAGGTCCTGGAGCAGCCAGCCGACCTCCTCGGGCGCGTACGAGGAGAAGGCGGGGCCGCGGAGGGGCTCGGGCAGCATGGAGGCCCTTTCGGGAGGCGTGGTCGGCGTGTAGGTCGGTACGACGGCGAGCACGACGTGCGGGATGTGCGCCGCGAGCTGGGCCAGCAGGCCGTCGGGAGCGTGCAGTTCGGGGGTGTCGGCGGCCGAGTCGACGACGGCGACGACCGCGTCGAAGCCGGCGCCGGCGACGTTGTACGCGTACCGCTCGCCGGGTCCGTCGGCGGGGGCGTCGTGGGCCGGGAAGACCAGCCGGGTGCGTATGGCGTAGCCGGGGTCGTCGACGGCGAGGACGGGCGAGCGGGTGGTGGTGGAGTACGACACGTCGTGGCCGGCGCGCTCCAGCTCGACGGCCAGCCGCAGCGGCGCGTACATCAGCTCCTCGAAGCCGAGGACGAGGACGCGACCCTTCCGGCCCGCTCCGCCGAGGGCGGCGGCCAGGCGCTCCGCCATGGCGGGCAGGGCGCCTCGCAGGGCCGCGGCGTGGGGCGCGCTGAAGCCGTGACGTCCGCCGTCCGGGACGCCTTCCGGCCACCCGAGGTCGACCCGTACGGGAGAGACGTCGGGCGAGGCCACGGACGGGGCGCCGACGGAGACACCGGACTGGCTACCGGCGGAGGCGCTGGGCGAGGCCCCCGACGGACCACCGGCGGACACACCGAGCGAGGCCCCCGTGAGGGCCGGAGACGCCCCCGCCGAGGCCCCCGGCGCGGTCCCGGAGAGGCCCCCCGGCGACGTCACCTCCGTGCCCCCCGGCAGCGTCCCCTCCGTACCCCCCGGCGACACCCCGGGCGCTCGTGGGACGGGCACCTGCGTGGGCTCGTGTTGCGCCACCAGCGCCTGGCCCTTCTCCAGGACGCCTTCGGGGAGTCGTACCGTGCCCGCCGCTCCGGCCACGAGATCGACGCGGGCGCCGATCTCCTCGGCGAAGGCGTCCAGGCGGCCGAGATCGGCCGCCGAGCGCATGTCGACGAGGGCGACGACCACGTACCGGTCGCGGGGATAGCGCTCGTGCAGGTCCCGGACGGTGTTGAGGACGGTGTTGCCGGTGGAGAACTCGTCGTCGACGAGGACCAGCGGCCCGTCACCGGCCAGCAGCTTCGGGTCCTCGGGGAGGAGGAGGTGCGAGGTGGCGTGCGAGTGGGACTCCTCGAAGCCGCCCGCCGGCGCCACTCCGTCCACCGGGCGCCGGGTGGAGTGCAGGTACGGCGCGAAGCCGAGCCCGTCGGCGACGGAGTGACCGAGCGCGGTCGCCGTCTCCGCGTACCCGACGACCACGGCACGCGCGGCCTCCTCGGGCCCGAGGAGGTCCCGTACGCGCTCGCCGAGGGTGAGGCCCGCCTCGTACACGACGGTGGGGCGCTGCGGCACGTGCTTGCCCAGCACGTGGGAGACGAGCAGATGCGCCCGTTTCGGGTTGCGGCGCAGTGCGAGGCCCAACAGGCCCGGGAGCTTCTCGTCGCCGACCAGTTCGACACCGAGTCGCTCGGCGACCCATGTTCCCGACCACACCACGTCGTCAATCACCCTTCGTCAGCCGGCCAGTCCGGCGGTCAGCAGATCCACGAAGCCGACGTCCTCCTTGGCGACGCCGAACACCTCGGCGCGCAGCAGGGTGCGCTCGGCCCACGCGCGATGCGGCTTCACTTCGTTCATCTTGTTCGTGTACGCGGAGCGCATCACTCCGCCTCCGCCCCGCTCCGGCCGCAGGATGTCCTGGGCGTCGCTGAACTCCTCGTGACTGACGACGGAGAGGGCGTGCACCGGCACCACGTGGGTGGGGTGGATGCAGGTCTTGCCGAGCAGGCCGTTGGCCCGGTCGAGTTCGATCTCGCGCAGCAGCCCGTCGAGGTCGTGCTCGATGAGGGCGGTCCGCAGGTCCTCCGCCCGGCCCTCCAGGAAGGGGCTGCGGCGCAGCTGTGGCTTGAACATGCGCTCGCCGAGCCGGAAGTACTCCCAGACGGGTCCGGTGATGGTGAAGCCGGTGCCGTCGGAACGGCCGAGGACGTTGACCACGTCGGCGATGACATGGGCGACGAGCTGGACGTCGTACGCCGTCATGTCGGGCGAGCGGCGCAGTCCGTACGCGGAGCAGAAGTCGGTGACGCCGAGCCGCAGCGCGAGCACCCGGTCCCGGTACTTTTCGACGGTCGCGGCGATGCCGGCGAGGGTCCCGGCGCGCGTCTCCAGGTGGAGCAGCTCGGGGGACTCGAGGACGGGCATGGCGAAAAGTCGCCGTCCGCAGGCCGTCTCGGCGGCGGTGAGCGCCTCCAGGAAGGCGCGGCCCCGGGCCTCGGTGAACTTGGGCAGCACGAATCCGGACAGCAGGCGGACGGTGTCGCCGAGCCGCGCGACCAGGTCGGTGATCTGGCGGGCCTCACGGACCCGGATGAAGAGCAGGGGCACGTCCCCGTCCGCTTCCGCGAGGAGGCGGAAATGGTGGACCAGGTTCGCCTCGGCGGCCTCCACGTCCCCGTCGGCGATGGAGTCCTCCAGGCACAGCACCATGGAGACGACCCCGCGTGCGGCCTGTTTGCGCACGTCGTCGGCGAGCCGCGGCCGGGTGGCCGGGCTGTAGAGCGTGGCGCCCAGGGCCACGGCGAGCGTGCTCGCGGGCGAGTCGGCCGTGAACTCGGCCGGCTCCTGGTGGAACAGCCTGGCCCGCGAAGCGGCCGGGATGTGCCCGAAATGACGCATGTAACTCCCCCGACTGCCTTTGCGGGCCCTGATGACATGTGGCCGGTAATAGTACGTAGGTGCGGGTGTCCGTAGTTCCCTCCTCGCATGAAATCCAGGTAACTCGTCCGCATCCGATCGGTCTCTCCCCGATTGGCCGAGGCCCCCGCGTTGTCCGGCGGTCGGCGGGGAAGGCAGGATGACGGTCATGACGCACGCGATGCTGAAGGGCTCCAACGTCCCTCTCGACACCGCGGCCGTACGGGCCGTGCTCCGCTGGACCCCGGGCCCCGGGGTCCCTGACGTGGACGCCTCGGCCCTGCTCCTGGGCGCGGACGGGCGTGTGCGCTCCGACGAGGACTTCGTCTTCTACAACCAGCCGCGCCACCCCTCGGGTCTGGTGCGCCGGCTGCCGAAGAAGCGGGTGGCGGAGGGACTGACCGACACGGTCGAGGCCGACCTCGGCGGGCTCGACCCGTCCGTGGACCAGGTGGTGATCGCGGCCTCCTCGGACGGCGACACCTTCCGGTGCGTCTCCGACCTGCGGATCCTGCTGTACGACGCGGGCGCGCCGGACCGCGAGCCGCTGGCGCTGTTCGATGTGACGGCGGAGACCGGCGAGGAGACGGCGATCATCTGCGGCGAGCTGTACCGGCGCGGCGACGCCTGGAAGTTCCGCGCGGTGGGGCAGGGCTACCCCACCGGGCTCGTCGGTCTCGCGACCGACTTCGGGATCTCGGTGGACGAGGCCACGGACGAGGCCACGGACGAGGGTCAGGCCGCCGACGCCACCACCGGCCCGGACGGCACGGCCGGCCAGGACGCGTCCGCCGGCCCGGACACCGCCGCGGCCCCGGACCTCGACGCGACGGTCGTCCACACGCCCGTGACCGCTCCCGCGCCTCCAGCGGCACCTCCCGCCGTACCTCCCCAGCCGGCGGCTCCCCCGGCCTACGGCTATCCGCAGCCCGCGTACGGCTACCCCCAGCCGGCCTCTGCCCAGCCGGCCTACGGCTATCCGCAGCCGGCCTCGCCGCAGCCCGCGTACGGCTATCCGCAGCCCGCTCCGGCCGCCGCGCCCGCTCCGGACCCGAACTTCCGGCTGCCTCCGATGGGCCCGCAGTTCGTGCGCCCCTGAGGGGCCCTCCGGCGTCACCCGGTCATGCCTTCGTCTTGTAGCCGCGCCCCCACTGCAAGCCCCACCCGTACAGCCGGTCCAGCTCTCCCTGGAAGCCGTAGACGAACTTCACCTGGCGGCGGACGATCAGCTCGTCCTTCACGTTCTCGACGGTGAAGACGGCGCAGGAGCGCGCCTGCGGGGCGCGCTCGTCGAGTTCGATCTCGATCCGCGGGCCGTTGCTCGGGTAGAGCGTGACCTTGGCGTGGGTGCGGTCGAACGCCGGCGTCTGGTCGTAGATGTAGACGAAGAACAGCAGCCGCTTGATGGTGTCCTTGTGGTCGAGGTTGACGAAGATCGTCTCGCCGGACGATCCGCCGAACCGGTCGTCACCGCTCAGATTCACGTACGGCGGCGCGTTCAGGGCCCCGAAGAAGCCGCCGAGCGGCTGCACCACGCCCTTGCTGCCGTCGGTCAGCTCGTACATGCAGCCGAGGTCCAGGTCGACGTTGACGACGCCCTGGGTGTGCGCCTGGACGACCTCGGGCTGGAAGAGCTTGAGGGGATGGCGCAGCAGCCGGCCGCTCTGGCGGGAGCGCCCCCCGATGTCCGAGGTCCGCATCCGCCAGGAGAGGTTGACCCTCAGGTTGCCGGTCGCGGCGCCCTGTTTGGTGAGCGAGACCGATGGGTGTCGCTTGGTCAGGTCGATGGAGTTCGTCGAGGCGCTGCCCGAGTCGAACGGCGCCGCCCTGCCCGGAATCAGGCTGTCCCAGAAGGCCATGGCCCTCCCACCCCCACGTGTCCCTGGCCCCCCGGGGCCTGTCGATGCGGCCTGTCGATATGGCCTGTCGATACGCCGAGGGGCGGCCGGGTGCACCGGCCGCCCCTCGGTGAAGCGTTCCTCATTGCCGCGGGTGTCACACCCCCGATGACACCTCGGTCTTGTCGCCCGAGGAGCCGGGTCCTCCCTCGGCCGCCGCGAGCCGGCGGTTGCGCTGGATGGAGGAGACGAAGGAGGCCGCGATCAGAACGACACCGATGAGGCCGGTGATGAGCTCGCTGATCTCGTGCTCGATGGTGATGAGCAGGATGACGGCGAGGGCGCCGATCGCGTAGTGCGCGCCGTGCTCCAGGTAGACGTAGTCGTCGAGGGTGCCCTGGCGGACCAGGTAGACCGTGAGCGAACGGACGTACATCGCGCCGATGCCGAGGCCGAGCGCCATCCAGAAGATGTGGTTGGTGATGGCGAAGGCGCCGATGACACCGTCGAAGGAGAAGGACGCGTCGAGGACTTCCAGGTAGAGGAAGAGGAAGAACGCCGCCTTGCCGGCCAGGCCGACCGCGGAGACCGGCTTGCCCTCGGCCTTGGCCTTCTCCTCCTCCTCGTGCTCGCGCTCCTCCTCTTCCTCGAGCTTGTTCTCGAAGAAGCCGGAGAGACCGCCGACGATGAGGTACGTGATGAGGCCCGCGACGCCGGAGAGCAGTACGGTCGCCGACTTGTCCTGGTAACCGGCGCTGGTGTGCGCGTGGGTGGCGAAGGTCATCGCCGCGAGGAGCAGGGCGATGAGCGCGATGCAGACCGACAGCATGTCGACCTTGCCGAGCTTGGCCAGCGGACGCTCGAGCCAGCCGAGCCACTTGATGTCACGGTCCTCGAAGATGAAGTCGAGGAAGATCATGAGCAGGAACATGCCACCGAAGGCGGCGATCGCCGGGTGCGCGTCGGTGACCAGTGCCTCGTACTGGTCGGGGTGGTCCATCGCGAGCTGGATCGCCTCGATGGGGCCGACCTTGGCGCTGATGGCGACGATGGCGACGGGGAAGACCAGCCGCATGCCGAACACCGCGATGAGGATGCCGATCGTGAGGAAGATCTTCTGCCAGAAGGCATTCATCTTCTTCAGGATTCCGGCGTTGACCACCGCGTTGTCGAAGGACAGCGAGATTTCGAGGATCGACAGGATCAGTACGACCCCGAACGCCTCCCACCCCCACTGCCACGCGGCGAAAGCGAGGCCGAGCGCCGTGATGGCGAACGACCACCCGAAGGTTTTCAGAACCACTGTCTACCCCATCGTGTAAGTACGCGGCTTTACGAAACGTTGACCCCGAAGTCTAGAGCGATGCCCCGAAGGCCGGACGCGTACCCCTGTCCAACCGCCCGGAACTTCCATTCACCGCCGTACCGGTAGAGCTCACCGAAGATCATCGCGGTCTCGGTGGAGGCGTCCTCGGAGAGGTCGTAGCGGGCCAGTTCCTGACCGTCAGCCTGATTCACCACACGGATGAAAGCGTTGCTGACCTGACCGAAAGTCTGGCCGCGGTTGTCGGCCTCGTGGATCGAGACCGGAAAGATGATCTTGTCGCAGTGGGCCGGGACCTTGACCAGGTCCACGGTGAGCGACTCGTCGTCGCCGTCACCCTCGCCGGTGAGGTTGTCCCCCGTGTGCTCGACGGAGCCCTCGGGGCTCTTCAGGTTGTTGTAGAAGACGAAGTACTCGTCCCCGAGCACGCGTCCCGACTGACACAGCAGGGCGCTGGCGTCGAGGTCGAAGGGGGCTCCGGTGGTGGAGCGCGCGTCCCAGCCGAGGCCGACCAGCACCTGGGTGAGATTGGGTGCGGCCTTGGAGAGGGAGACGTTGCCTCCCTTGGCGAGCGTGACGCCCATGATGTGGTTCCTCCCCGGTGAGTACCGCTGACGCTGCTGATGCTGCTGATGCTGCCGATGAGGCACGTCCGGCGCCGCACGGAGGGTGCGGCGCCGGACGGCTCTGTTACTGCGTGCTGCGGACGGCTCAGACGTTGACGCCGAAGTCCGCCGCGATGCCGCGCAGACCAGAGGCGTACCCCTGGCCGACCGCGCGGAACTTCCACTCGTCGCCGTTGCGGTACAGCTCGCCGAAGACCATGGCGGTCTCGGTCGAGGCGTCCTCGGAGAGGTCGTACCGGGCGATCTCGGCACCGCCGGCCTGGTTCACGACGCGGATGAACGCGTTGCGGACCTGACCGAAGGACTGCTGGCGGTTCTCGGCGTCGTAGATCGACACCGGGAAGACGATCTTGGCGACATCGGCCGGCACGGTGGCCAGGCTGACCTTGACCTGCTCGTCGTCGCCCTCGCCCTCGCCGGTGAGGTTGTCACCGGTGTGCTCGACCGAGCCGTCGGCGCTCTTCAGGTTGTTGAAGAACACGAAGTCCTGGTCGTTGCGGACCTTGCCCTCCGCGCTCACCAGAATGGCGCTGGCGTCCAGGTCGAAGTCCGTCCCGGTGGTGGTGCGGACGTCCCAGCCCAGACCGACCATGACGGCGGTCAGGCCAGGGGCCTCCTTGGTCAGCGAGACGTTGCCGCCCTTGCTGAGGCTGACTCCCACGAGTCCCTCCATTGGTTTCCAGGGGCAGCGCCCCCGTCGTGCGTTGGCATCGGATCAACGACTGGATCCTAGTGACGGGTTCCCGGCCGGGACAGACGATTCGCCCTGATGTCTAGAGGGTGTCGAGCGCCTTGAGGTAGTCGTTGAGGTCGCGGGCGTCCGGCAGGGCGTTGACGACGCTCCAGCGGACGACGCCGTCCTTGTCGATGATGAAGGTGCCGCGCACGGCACAGCCCTTGTCCTCGTCGAAGACGCCGTAGGCGCGCGAGGCCTCGCCGTGCTTCCAGAAGTCGGAGAGCAGCGGGTACTCCAGGCCCTCCTGCTCGGCGAAGACCCGAAGGGTGTGGATGGAGTCGTTCGAGACGGCCAGGAGCTGGGTGTCGTCGTTGACGAACTTCGGCAGGTTGTCGCGCAGCTCGCACAGCTCGCCGGTGCAGACGCCGGTGAAGGCGAAGGGGTAGAAGAGCAGCACCACGTTCTTCTCCCCCTGGTAGTCGGAGAGCTTCACGGTGCGCCCGTGGTTGTCCTTGAGCTCGAACTCCGGGGCCTTGGTGCCGACCTCGATCGCCATGGCGTACGCGTCCCTTTCGCTGGACCTTCACTGGACCGAACAGGTGAGGACCAGCTTAGACACCGCCACGCACAGAGCCCCCGCCGACGGGTGTCGGCGGGGGCTCCTGCTGCTTGGGGGGGAATCAGCGCTTGGGTGCCACCAGTCGGCTGCCCGACCAGTCCTTGGCCACGCTGATGCTCTTGGTCTGGGAGAAGCCGGCCGTCTGCGCGGCATCGCTGATGTCGCTCGGCTCGACGTAACCGTCACGGCCTGTCTTGGGCGTCAGCAGCCATACGACTCCGCCGTCCTCCAGCAGGCCAATGGCATCGACCAGGGAGTCCGTCAGGTCTCCGTCCTCGTCTCGGAACCAGAGCACGACGGCGTCGGCGACGTCGTCGTAGTCCTCGTCAGCGAGGTCCGACCCGATGATGGACTCGATGCCTTCGCGGAGATCGAAGTCGACGTCGTCGTCGTAACCGATCTCCTGGACCACCTGTCCGGGCTCGAACCCCAGCCTCGCTGCCGGGTTGGTCCGCTCCTCCGCGTGGTCCGCGGTCGCGCTCACGGCTTGCCTCCTGATCATGTATCGGAAAATGCTTGGGCCGCGCGCGTACGCGCGGCGCTGGCCGTAGTCCACACGGGCTGGGCGGATCGCGCAAGTACCCGGCCGTCGAGACCGCCGAAACGGTGACGTTTGGGGCCGTCTCGCCGAAACTTCCGGACTGGAACCACTCCGCTCCGTGATGCAGGGCACACGCTTCGTACCGGTTTATGGTCTTCCGCGGTTTCAGTCTGCCGAACGCGCTGACGAAACGCATGCGCGGGTTGGGCGTAAGGTTGCGATTTGACCCAACCAGGCGCCCCCGGGGGGTTACCCCTCGGTAGAGATGACGTGTGACACCGACGGGGTACACGATGGACGTCCCGGCCTCCCCGTGGGCTCCACCGAAGCTCCACCGAACAGCGAAGGAACAGCGTGGCTTCCGGATCCGATCGCAATCCGATCATCATTGGCGGCCTTCCCAGCCAGGTCCCGGACTTCGATCCGGAGGAGACCCGGGAATGGCTCGACTCCCTCGATGCCGCCGTCGACGAGCGCGGCCGTGAGCGGGCCCGCTACCTCATGCTCCGTCTGATCGAGCGGGCCCGCGAGAAGCGCGTGGCCGTGCCCGAGATGCGCAGCACGGACTACGTCAACACCATCGCCACCAAGGACGAGCCGTTCTTCCCGGGCAACGAGGAGATCGAGCGGAAGGTCCTCAACGCGACCCGCTGGAACGCCGCCGTGATGGTCTCGCGCGCGCAGCGCCCGGGCATCGGGGTCGGCGGCCACATCGCCACCTTCGCCTCCTCCGCCTCGCTCTACGACGTCGGCTTCAACCACTTCTTCCGTGGCAAGGACGAGGGCGACGGCGGCGACCAGATCTTCTTCCAGGGGCACGCCTCCCCCGGCATCTACGCCCGCGCCTATCTGCTCGACCGGCTGAACGAGACGCAGCTCGACGCCTTCCGCCAGGAGAAGTCGAAGTTCCCGAACGGCCTGTCCTCCTATCCGCACCCGCGGCTGATGCCGGACTTCTGGGAGTTCCCGACCGTCTCGATGGGCCTCGGCCCCCTCGGCGCGATCTACCAGGCCCGGATGAACCGTTACATGGAGGCGCGCGGCATCGCCGACACCTCCAAGTCGCACGTCTGGGCGTTCCTCGGCGACGGAGAGATGGACGAGCCGGAGTCGCTCGGCCAGCTCACGATCGCCGCCCGGGAGAACCTCGACAACCTGACCTTCGTCGTCAACTGCAACCTGCAGCGGCTCGACGGCCCGGTGCGCGGCAACGGCAAGGTCATCCAGGAGCTGGAGTCGGTCTTCCGCGGCGCCGGCTGGAACGTGATCAAGCTGGTGTGGGACCGGTCCTGGGACCCGCTGCTCGCCCAGGACCGCGACGGCGTGCTCGTCAACAAGATGAACACCACGCCCGACGGTCAGTTCCAGACGTACGCCACGGAGACCGGCGCGTACATCCGCGACCACTTCTTCGGCGACGACCACCGGCTGCGGGCGATGGTCGAGAACATGACCGACGACCAGATCCTGCACCTGGGCCGCGGCGGTCACGACCACAAGAAGATCTTCGCGGCCTTCTCGGCGGCCAAGGCCCACAAGGGCCAGCCGACGGTGATCCTCGCCAAGACCATCAAGGGCTGGACGCTGGGCCCGAACTTCGAGGGCCGCAACGCGACCCACCAGATGAAGAAGCTGACGGTCGACGACCTCAAGCGCTTCCGCGACCGGCTGCACATCCCGATCACGGACAAGCAGCTGGAGGACGGCCTTCCGCCGTACTACCACCCGGGCCGGAGCTCCGAGGAGATCCAGTACATGCACGACCGCCGCAAGGCGCTGGGCGGGTACGTCCCGACCCGTGTCGTGCGGGCGAAGCCGCTGCCCCTGCCCGAGGACAAGACCTACGCCCCGGTCAAGAAGGGCTCCGGCCAGCAGTCGATCGCCACCACGATGGCGTTCGTCCGGCTGCTCAAGGACCTGATGCGGGACAAGGAGATCGGCAAGCGGTTCGTGCTGATCGCGCCGGACGAGTACCGCACGTTCGGCATGGACTCCTTCTTCCCGAGCGCCAAGATCTACAACCCGCTGGGCCAGCAGTACGAGGCCGTGGACCGCGAGCTGCTGCTCGCGTACAAGGAGTCCCCGACCGGCCAGATGCTGCACGACGGCATCTCCGAGGCGGGCTGCACCGCCTCGCTGATCGCGGCGGGTTCGGCGTACGCCACGCACGGCGAGCCGCTGATCCCGGTCTACGTCTTCTACTCGATGTTCGGTTTCCAGCGGACCGGCGACCAGTTCTGGCAGATGGCCGACCAGTTGGCACGCGGCTTCGTGCTCGGTGCCACCGCCGGCCGTACGACCCTGACCGGCGAGGGCCTCCAGCACGCGGACGGCCACTCGCAGCTGCTCGCCTCGACCAACCCCGGCTGTGTCGCCTACGACCCGGCCTTCGGCTTCGAGATCGCGCACATCGTCCAGGACGGCCTGAAGCGGATGTACGGCCCCGACGCCGAGGACGTCTTCTACTACCTGACCGTCTACAACGAGCCGATCCAGCACCCGGCGGAGCCCGAGAACGTGGACGCCGAGGGCATCCTCAAGGGCATCTACCGCTTCAAGGCGGGCGAGTCCGGCGAGCTGCCCGCGCAGATCATGGCCTCCGGCGTCGCGGTGCCGTGGGCGGTCGAGGCGCAGCGGATCCTCGCCGAGGAGTGGAACGTCCGCGCGGACGTCTGGTCGGCGACATCGTGGAACGAGCTGCGCCGCGAGGCCGTGGAGGTCGACCAGCACAACCTCCTCCACCCGGACGAGGAGCAGCGCGTCCCGTACGTGACGCGGAAGCTCTCCGGCTCGCAGGGCCCGTTCGTGGCGGTCTCCGACTGGATGCGCTCGGTTCCGGACCAGATCTCCCGGTGGGTGCCCGGTCCGTACACCTCGCTGGGCGCGGACGGTTTCGGTTTCGCGGACACGCGTGGTGCGGCCCGGCGCTACTTCCACATCGACCCCCAGTCGATCGTGCTGGCCGTCCTCACCGAGCTCGCCCGTGCGGGCAAGGTCGACCGCTCGGTCCTGAAGCAGGCCGTGGACCGCTACCAGCTGCTCGACGTGGCGGCGGCGGACCCGGGCGCCGCGGGCGGCGACGCCTAGGAAAGACCTGGTGGGCCGGGTGCGCGGGCGAAGGCGCCCCCGCGTCCCGCCTACCATGCCCGGCATGAAGGAACGCTGGGAGAAGCACACCCAAACGCCACTGCTGGCTCTGGCAGTGGCGTTCGGCGTCGCGTACGCCATACCGATCGTGGCGCCGGACGCCGACCGCTGGGTCCACGAACTGTGCCTGGCCGTGGAGTGGGTCGTGTGGGGTGCGTTCGCCGTCGACTACGTCGTACGGCTGGCTCTGGCACCCGCCAGGTGGACCTTCGTCCGCAGGCACCCGCTGGACCTGCTGGCGGTGCTGCTGCCGCTGGTTCAGCCGCTGCGGCTGCTGCGTCTGGTCTCGACGCTCCTCCTCGTGGGTCGGCGGTCCCGGATGGCCCCGCAGATCACGCTCACCACCTATGTGGCGGGCGCGGTGGTGGGGCTGCTGATGTTCGGCTCCCTGGCCGTGCTCCATGTGGAGCGCTCGGCCCCCGACGGGAACATCAAGACGCTCGGCGACGCGGTGTGGTGGTCGTTCACCACGATGACGACGGTGGGCTACGGCGATCACGCCCCGACCACCGGTCTCGGCCGTGTCCTGGCCGTGGGCCTGATGCTGTCGGGGATCGCCCTGCTGGGTGTGGTCACCGCCAACATCGCCGCCTGGTTCATCTCCCGCTTCGAGCGGGACGACGCGGCCGATCGCCGGCAGACGGAGCTCCTGGAGACGCTGACGCGCGAGGTGAGGGAGCTGCGGGCCGAGGTGGCCCGCCTCTCGGCACCCGCCGTGCCCGCCGCCGTGCCCGAGCAGGCCGGACCGGCTACCGCTCCCAGATCTTGAAGGCTCTGACCTGGTACGGGGTCTGGGGCACCCACACCCCGCGGCCCGGATAGGTCTCGAACTCGCCGGTCTCCGCGCACTCGGCCGACTGGTAGACGGTGACGGGCCGTCCGGTCCGGTTGGCCAGGGCCTGGGCCGTTTCGCCCGCGGCCAGTGGCACACAGCTCTCGATGTCGGTGTCCGACAGCTCGTGCGTGTGCGCCTTCCCCTTGAAGTCGGCCTTTGGCCAAAGGCAGAGCTGGCCGGGTGCGCAGGCGCCGAGCCGGGGCTGCGGCGCGGCCGTGGCGGGCGTGGCCGGTGTGCCCGCCAGGAGCGTGGTGAGGAGGGCCGCCATCAGGGCGGCCGTGAGAACGGTCTTCGTACGCATGTCGTTACCCCCGCCGTTTCGTCACTCTCTGTAACCAAAACTCTGGCCCCCCTGACCGCCCGATGGGAAGGGGGTTCGGTCCGGTTCACCCGGATAGGTGCATGCCCCCGCCGGACCGGGTCCGGCGGGGGCATGCGTACACCCGTCACCTCACGTCAGATGTGGGCGCCGCCCGCACCCGCCTCCGCGTTCTCGCCGCGCTTGGTCAGCGTGGCGACCAGCGCCGCGACGACGGCGACGACACCGGCGACGGTGAAGGCCAGGCCCATGCCCTGCATGAACGTGTCGTGGATGACGCCGCCGATGGTGTCGAAGAGGTCCGGGGTCATACCGGGCGCCTTGGCCAGCTCCGGCGGGACCATGCCGAACTCGGCCGCCTGCTCCAGCTGGGGGTCGGCCGGCACGGGGATGCCGGCGTCCTTCCAGTTCTCCTCGAAGGCGCTGGAGACCTTGGAGGACATGACCGCGCCGAGCACGGCCGTACCGAGCGCGCCGCCGACCTGCATCGCGGCCTGCTGCAGACCGCCGGCGACGCCGGAGAGCTCCAGCGGGGCGTTGCCGACGATGACCTCGGTGGCGCCGACCATGACCGGGGCGAGGCCCAGACCGAGGAGGGCGAACCAGAGGGACATCGCGAAGGTGCCGGTCCCCTCGGAGAGGGTGATCATGCCGAACATCGAGGCGGCCGTGCAGACCATGCCGCCGACCAGCGGGATCCGCGGGCCGAACTTGGTGATCAGCGCGCCGGCCAGCGGCGAGGAGACGATCATCATCGCGGTCAGCGGCAGCAGGTGCAGACCGCTGTCGACCGGGCTGAGGCCCTTGACGCCCTGGAGGTAGAAGGTCACGAAGAACAGGCCGCCCATGAAGGCGAAGGCCATCAGGACCATCAGCACCACACCGGCCGACAGCGGGATCGAGCGGAACATCGCCAGCGGGATGAGCGGCTCCTTGACCTTCGTCTCCCAGAGGGCGAAGAGCGCGAAGAGGAGCACCGCGCCGCCCAGGAAGCCCCAGGTGTTGCCGCTCGCCCAGCCCCAGGACTCACCGGCCTTGATGATGCCCCAGATGAGGGACCCCATCGCCGCGGAGAGCAGCAGGATGCCGAGGACGTCGAAGGAGCGCGGGGCGTTCTGGGCGCGGTGGTCCCTGAGGATCACCACGCCGAGGACGAGCGCGAGGACGCCGACCGGCACGTTGATGAAGAAGACGGACTGCCAGCTGACATGCTCCACGAGCAGGCCGCCGACGATCGGGCCGCCCGCGGTGGAGGCGCCGATGACCATGCCCCAGATGCCGATCGCCATGTTCAGCTTCTCGGCGGGGAAGGTGGCGCGGAGCAGGCCGAGCGCCGCCGGCATCAGCAGCGCGCCGAAGAGGCCCTGGAGGACGCGGAACGCGACCACGAGCCCGATCGAGTCGGAGAGGCCGATCGCACCGGAGGCGGCGGCGAAGCCCGCGATGCCGATGAGGAAGGTCTGCCGGTGCCCGAAGCGGTCCCCGAGCTTCCCGGCCGTGATGAGGGCGACGGCCAACGCCAGCAGATAGCCGTTGGTGATCCACTGGACCTGGGCGAGTGACGCGCCGAGGTCCGTCTTGATGGCGGGGTTGGCGATCGCGACGATCGTGCCGTCGAGCGCCACCATCATCACGCCGACAGCGACGGCGAACAACGTCAGCCAGGGGTGGCCTCGCAGTCCCTTCGCCGGGGCCGGCGCGGGCTCCCTGGCACCCCCTTGACCCTGCGGGGCCTTTTCCACGGTGGTCTGACTAGTCATACCGGCGAGGCTAATGTCAGCCACTGACAATTGACAAAGCAATTCATGCGTCGGTAACTGTCACGTAGCTCACAGGTACCCTGAGCTGCACACAGCGTCGGAAAGTGGCGGAAAGAGGACCATGCGGTGACGGTTTCCGGGCTGCGGGAACGAAAGAAGCAGCGCACGCGCGACGCGCTGCTGCGGGCGGCCTTGGAGCTGTTCACGACCCAGGGGTACGAAGAGACCACCGTGGACGAGATCGCCGACGCGGTCGAGGTCTCCCAGCGCACCTTCTTCCGCTACTTCGCCTCCAAGGAGGACGCGGCCTTCGCCGTCCAGAAGATGGTGGAGGAGCGTTTCGTCCGGGCACTGGCCGAGCGACCCGCCGAGGAAGGCCCGCTCGACGCGATGCGCAACGCCGTGCTCAGCTCCTGGGACACCATCGGCGAGGCGATCATGGAGGTCGTGCCCGTCGAGCTGTACCTGCGGACCTTCCAGATGATCGAGTCGACACCCGCCCTGCTCGCCACCCATCTGCGCAGGACCACCGAGATGGAGGAGGCCATCGCCCGGCTGATCGCCGAACGCGAGGACCTGGACGTGGACGAGGACCCACGCCCCCGGATCGCGGTGGCGGCGTTCAGCGGCGTCATGCGGGTGACGGGCCAACTGTGGGGCCGGGGCACCGACCCGACCCTCGAGGCGATCCGCGCGCTGACCGAGCGCTACCTGGACCACCTGGGCCCGGCGCTCGAACCGCACTGGCGCGACTGACGACCGGTCAGGGGCCCCGAGCCGAGCGGGGCGTGCGCCCGCGCGCACGGAGCGTCACCCCCTCCCGTTGGCGGTGTGATCCCGGTCACCGCACGCACGGCGCCCTCCACGCGTCTTCTAGGGTGTGGCGCAGTGACTTCTCTCGACTCCTCCCCCACCCTCTCCGTCTGGCGCATGCTGCTCGCGCTGGCCGTGGTGTTCGTCCTCCTGGCGACCTCCGGCTGGACGACGCTGCGTGATCAGCGCGGGCCAGTGGGGGCGCGGGAGACCGCGCTCGCCTCCTGGACGCACGGCAGGATCGGCCACCGGGCGCTGCCCGACCCCGCCGCCCCCGCCCGTACGATCGCCGCGTTCTTCCGGTCGATCGGCCCGGCCCAGGGCGCCCGCCTCGCCGACGCGCACCCCTTCGTCGTCGGCAACCTCAACGGCGCGCCCCTCACCCTCCGCTACCGCGCCAACCGGCTCTCCCTCGCCCACGCCCTCGGCGCCGAGCGGGGCAGGGTCGAGGACCCCCGGCTCTCCGCGACCGGGCGCCACGAGGCCCTGCGCCGGGTGCACCGCTTCGCGTCGCTCATGCGGCAGGACCGCCAGATCCTCGCCTTCGACCCGACCGGCCCCGGTCGTACGGCCGAGGTGCTGGGCGATCTGGAACGGGCGCAGCGGGTCTCGGTGATCGTGCCCGGCGTCGACACCAATCTCCTCACCTTCCAGAAGACCCACCGCAAGTACTCGGCGCCGGCCGGGATGGCCGAATCGCTGTACGCCGCCGAACGCCGGGCCGCGCCCCGCGCCCGTACCGCCGTGATCGCCTGGGCCGACTACACCGCGCCCGTCGGGGTCGGCATCGACGCGGCGATCGGACGGCTCGCCGCGATCGGTTCCGTACGCCTGGTGGACATGGTCGCGGCCCTGCCCGGCGGCTCGCGCGTCAGCATCTTCTGCCACAGCTACGGCTCCGTGCTGTGCGGGGTCGCCGCCCCCCGGCTGCCCGCCCGGGTGACGGACGTGGCGGTCGCCGGAAGTCCCGGCATGCGGGTGGAGAGCGCGGCCGAACTGGCCACCCGCGCCCGGGTGTGGGCGATGCGGGACGCGGACGACTGGATCCGGGACGTGCCCAATCTGGACCTCGGCGGGGTGGGGCACGGGGCGGACCCGGCGGAGCCGGAGTTCGGGGCACGGCTGCTGTCGGCGGCCGGGGCGACCGGCCACGCGGGCTATTTCGAGCCGGGCACGGACAGCCTCGACAACTTCGCCGCGATAGGCGTCGGTTCGTACCGCAGCCTCACCTGTGCGGGCACCGACAGCGCTTGCCGCAGCGGAATCTCCGGTGCGGAAGGTGCCTGACGCGCGTAGAGCCCACGGGTTTCGGGCCCCCTCTCAGGGGCGACGCGCGGGCGCCCGACGCATACGATGAGGCACATGGGTGATGTGCTGGCCGGAATTCATGCCACCTGGGAGTTCGAGAGCGACGCCGTCGTCATCCGCTTCGAACGGGGGATCCGCACACCGAAACTGTTCCAGACGCTGCGCGAACGACGCATCCCGCACGAGGCGTTGGCGTCGGTGACGCTCGCCCCGGGCAAGCGGGGCACGGTCGTGCTGCACGCGGTGCCCAGACCGGGCGCCGATCCCCTGATGGAAGCGGCCGCGGGACAGCTGAAGGAAGGGCGCGACCCGTACCGGCTGGTGCTGCCGGCCGAGCGGGAGACCTTGGCGGAGTACTACGGGGACGAACTGAGAACGCTGCTCACCCCGGGGGCGGGGCCGTCGGAAGGGTTCCTGGTCGCGGCACCGGAAGGACCGCAGTCCTTCAAGGCCTTCGACGGGAAGGCGATCTTCGACGGCTCCTCGGAGGTCTCGTTCCGCTGGTTCGGCACGGGCGCCTCCTCGGAGAAGTGGAAGGCGGGCGACCAGACCTTCTCGGTACGGGAGCTCAGCGGGGTCGAGTGGCGCTCGCCGGACGTCTTCGACGGGTACCTGCGGCTGCTGCCCCGGGGCGGTGAACCGCGCCACGCGCAGGCGGACCGGGACCCGGCGGCCGTCGTCTTCGGCCTCGGCTACGGCCTGGTCCACGAGTCCCTGCCGTTCGCGGCGGCGGTCCTCGCGGCGATCCGGGGCGCGGGCCGGGCGGCGGCACCACTGGAAGCGGAACGGTTCGACCCCGCGGGGGTGGCCGAACGGATCCGGCATCTGGGGGAGCTGCACGATGCGGGCCTGGTGACGGACGAGGAGTTCACGGCGAAGAAGGCGGAGTTGCTGGCGCAGCTGTGAGGGGGCGGCGGGGGCGGTCGGCCTCGCGGCTCGCGGTGGGCGGGCGGCCTCATGGTTGACGGCTCGCGGTGGGCGGTCGGCCCTCATGGTTCGCGGCTCGCGGTGGGCGGTCGGCCTCGCGGTCGGGCTGTCTGTGCCGACTGCCTCGCGAGGGGCTCGCGGCTCATGGTCGACAGCTCGCGGTGGGCGGGCAGCCTCGTCGTCGGCGGCCTCGCGGGCGGCGCGGCCGGGATGTCGGGCCGTCGCCGGCCCACTGAGCGCGTCGGGCCCCTTCGCCCGGCGGCCCCGCCTCATACCCCGGTACGAGTCCGGGTCCAGCCCCTCGGTATGACGCTCCGCCGCGTCCCCTCTGCCTAACCTGAGCGGGCCATGCGTACCGACACCCCTGACACCACGCTCCCGGACTCCGCCGGACTCCCGTCCCGCGCCGCGCGCGCCGCCCGTCTCCTCTCCCCCGCCCGGGACGTCATGCAGGCGCTCGGCGTGGCGCTCGCGACGCCCACCCAGCCGGGCGCCCCGCTGCTCGCCCAGGCGCGGAAGCGCTGGCTGCGGCTGCTTCCCTACGGGGTGGCCTTCGCCTTCGTCGCCACGCTGCTCCCCGTCACCATCACGGTCCTCGCCCAGGACTACCAGGTCAACGGCGCCCTCGCCGGTGCCCTCGCCACCGCCCAGGCCGCGCCGCTGCTGCTCGCCGTGACCCGCCCCCTCCAGGCGTGGTGGATCATCGGGACCGCCGACATCGCCGGCGCGCTGCTGATGCTCCCGGCGGACGGCCTCGACGGGCGCTCCTGGCCGTGGACGCCGATGGTCGTCATCGGCTACCTCGCCCTGATGCTCGCCCTCGGCCTGCGCGAGTCGCGCCGGGCGCTGCTGGGGGTGTGGCTGGTGACCGGCGCCGCCGGGTTCCTCTTCGAACTGCTCTCGCGGCAGCACACTGACGGCATCCACATCCTCCTCTTCGTGCTGAGCGGCGTCGTCCTGCTCATCACGGCGACGCTCCGCGAGCGCGGCGACGCCGAGCGCCGGACGGCGGAGGAACGGGCACGCACCACCCTCCTGGAGGAGCGGGCCCGCATCGCACGGGAGTTGCACGACGTCGTCGCCCACCACATGTCGGTGATCACTGTCCAGGCGGACTCGGCGCCGTACCGGATCCCCGGCCTGCCGGAGGCGGCGCGGGAGGAGTTCACCTCGATCGCGGCGAGCGCGCGGGAGTCGCTCGCCGAGATGCGACGGCTCCTCGTGGTGCTGCGCAACGAGGGCACGGAGGGAGAGCGGGCCCCGCAGCCGGGGCTCGACCGGCTGCAGCAGTTGATCGAGGCGACGGTACGGGCGGGGGTGCCGGCCGAGCTGTCGATGGCGGCGGACCTCCGGGGTCTCAGCGAGGTGCCGCAGGCGGTGGACCTGTCGGCGTACCGGATCGTGCAGGAGGCGCTGGCCAACGTGGTGCGGCACGCGCCGGGGGCGCGGACCCGGGTGTCGGTCCGCGCGGAGGACGACTGGCTGGACGTGCTCGTCGTCAACGCCCCCGTGCCCGGGCGCACTTCGCCGCTGGAGGGCGGGACGGAGACCGGCCACGGGCTGGTCGGGATGCGGGAACGCGTACGGTTGACCGGCGGCACGCTGGACGCCGGGCCGCTGCCGGACGGCGGCTTCCGGGTCGCGGCCAGGCTCCCGCTGCGTACGAAGGACGAACGCCCGTGACCATCCGCGTGATCATCGTCGACGACCAGGCCATGGTGCGGGCGGGGTTCGCCGCGCTGCTCGCGGCGCAGGCCGACATCGACGTGGTGGGCGAGGCGCCGGACGGGCGGGCGGGCGTGGAGGTGGCCCGGTCGACGCGTCCGGACGTGGTGCTGATGGACGTACGGATGCCGGAGATGGACGGGCTCGCGGCCGCGCGGGAGGTCCTCTCGCCGCCGGTGGGTGTGGTGCACGTGCCGAGGGTGCTGATGCTGACCACGTTCGACGTGGACGACTACGTGTACGAGGCGCTTCGCGCGGGGGCGTCGGGCTTCCTGCTGAAGGACGCGCCGCCGGCGGACCTGATCGCGGCGGTGCGGGTGGTGGCGGGGGGCGAGGCGCTCCTGGCGCCGTCGGTGACGCGCCGCCTGATCGCCGACTTCGCCGCGTCGCGGCCGGCGCCGCGGGCGGACCGGGCGGCACTGCGGCTCAACGGCCTGACGCCGCGCGAGACGGAGGTGCTGGAGCTCATCGCGCGGGGGCTGTCGAACCAGGAGATCGCGGCGCGTCTGGTGCTCGCCGAGCAGACGGTGAAGACGCACATCGGGCGGGTGCTGGCGAAGCTGGATCTGCGGGACCGGGCGCAGGCGGTGATCTTCGCGTACGAGTCGGGGCTGGTCACGCCGGGGGACGCGGGGCGCTGACGCGGCCGGCGGCGCGGGGCGCTGACGCGGCCGGCGGCGCGCGGGGCCGGCGGCCGCCGCGCGGGGGCCTCTCCCCCACCCCGCCCCTTTCCGAAACCCTGACGGGACCTGGGGCTGCGCCCCCGTACCCCCGGGCGCGCCGGGGCGGCGCCACCCTGCGGCGCACCGATGCGCGCGGCCTCGGACTCGCGCCCCGAGTGGGCGGTGGGACCGTCGCGGAAGGCCCCGGCACCCCGAAGCGGCGCCACTCTGCGGCGCACCGATGCGCGCGGCCTCGGACTCGCGCCCCGAGTGCGCGGCGGGGCCCTGACGGAAGGCCCCAGTCCCCCGAAGCGGCGCCGATCGGCGCACCGAGTTTGCGGGGCCTCGCCTCGGGGCGTACGTGGCGCCCGGGCGGGCCCCCAAGGCGGGCAGAAGCCCCGCCCGAGCACCCCGTCACAAACGCCCCCACCCGGCAGCCGCGGTCGGCGTCGGGGCGCTCGCATGACGGTTTCTCCTGGGGAAATCCTCACCCCCGCGCGGGGGTTCGCGCCCCGTACACCCCCTACTGGGGTAGCAGCGCGGAGTTGGCGCTCCGGTGTGACGTGCCGTCACCCATGACCTTCCTACCTTCCTCTCGCCACGAACGAGAGACAGGAAGAGGGAGGGCAGGCTATGCGCCGCTATGCGAGGACCCTGGTCACCGTCGCGCTCACCACCACGGTGGTGACCGGGACGGCCGGGTGGGCGTCCGGGAGTGCGCAGCAGGCCGTGACCGGGGTGCCGGTCGGGACGGAGGCCTGGCGGGCGGAGGGGCTGCCCGATCCGGCGCGGATGACGGCCGCGCAGGTCGCCGCGTACTTCCGGGGGTTGGGCCCGGCCCGGCAGCGTGAACTCGTCCGCGCGCACCCCTCCGTCGTCGGGAACCTCGACGGCGCACCCCTTCCCCTTCGGTACGAGGCCAACGCCCTGACCGCGGGATCCCGTTACGCCGGGCGCCAGATCCTCGCCTACGACCCCCGTGGCCGGGGGCAGGTCGCCCTCGTCCAGGGGGACCTGGCCAGGGCCGAGCACGTCGCCGTCGTCGTACCCGGGTCCGACATCGACGCCGCAAACATCACGCCCCTCACCGACAAGGCCGACGCCCTGCGCCGCGCCGCGGGCGACGACACCGCCGTCGTCGCCTGGGCGGGCTACACGACCCCCGTCGGCGTCGGCGTCGACGCCGCCACCGGGAAGCTCGCCGAGGCCGGGGCCGAGCGGCTGACCCGCCTCGCCGACGGGCTCGACGCCGTCGGCGCCGCCGAGCCGGCCGTCTTCTGCCACAGCTACGGCTCCGTCGTCTGCGGCCTCGCCGCCCACGACCTGAAGGCCAAGGACCTCGTCGTTCTCGCCTCCCCCGGCATGCGCGCCGACAACGTCCGCGAGCTGCGCACCCCCGCCCGGGTCTGGGCCGCCAAGGACCCCTCCGACTGGATCGGCAAGGTCCCGAACGTCCGGTTCGCGGGGCTCGGCCACGGCGAGGACCCCACCGACCCCGCCTTCGGCGCCCGCCGGGTCCCCGCCGACGACGCACGGGGCCACGACGGCTACTTCGCGCCCGGCACCGGTTCCCTCCGTACCTTCGCCGCCATCGCCCGGGGTGAGGTCCGATGAACCGCCTCGCCGAGAAGATCGAGGGCCGGACGCCGGCCCACCGCGACCGGGCCGTGGACGGCCTGCGCGCCCTCGCCCTGCTCGCCGTACCGACCGGGCACTGGCTCCTCGGCGGCTTCACCCTCTCCTCCGACGGCGCCCTGCACAACGCCAGCCCGCTCTCGGCCTTCGGCGGACTCGCCCCGGTCAGCTGGATCCTCCAGATGCTGGGGATCTTCTTCCTCGTCGGCGGCTACGCCTCCGTCCTGTCGTACGCCGGACGGAAGGGCTCCACCGGCGACTGGCTCAAGGCGCGCCTCGCGCGCCTCGGCCGCCCCGTCCTCGGCGTCACCGCCGTCTGGGCTCTGCTGCTGCCGCTGCTGCACCATGGGTTCGGGGTCCCCGGCGACACCCTGCGGACGGCGTCCACGCTCGTCATCCAGCCGCTCTGGTTCGTCGGCGTGTACACGATCGTCACCGCCCTCACCCCGCTCTGCGTCCGGGCCGCCCGCCGGCTGGGCGCCTGGGCGGCCGCCCCGCTGCTCGGCTCCGTCGCCGTCGTCGACCTCCTGCGCTACGGGCCGTACGCCGAGGCGGTGCCGTCCTGGCTGAGTGCGCTCAACATCCTCCCCGGCTGGCTCTTCGCCTACCAGCTCGGCGTCTCGTGGGCCGAGGGCCGGATCACCCGGCGGCACGCCTGGGGCCTGCTGCTCGGCGGCGGGGCGCTCTTCGCCGCCCTGCTCCTCGTCTTCGGGTACCCCGCCTCGATGGTCGGCGTCCCCGGCGAGGCCCGTACCAACTCCCACCCGCCGTCGCTGCTCGTCCTCGCCCTCGCCGCCACGCAGAGCGGCGCCGCGATCCTCCTGCGGGACCGGCTCGGGAAACTGCTGAAGCGGCCCGCGCTGTGGGCGCCGGTCGTCGTGATCAACCTGTCGGCGATGACGATCCTGTGCTGGCACCAGACGGCGATGCTCGCCGCCGCGATCCCCGCCTCGTACGTGGGTGAGATCCCCGGTCTGGTCGGCGCGCCCGACACCGTCGGCTGGATCGCCGCCCGGCTGGCCTGGATGCCGCTCTTCGCCGGACTGCTCGTTCTCGTCGGGCGGTACGCGCGCGGCTTCGAGTCCCCGTGGACGCGGACCGGCACGGCGCGGCGGGCGGCGGCGGGACTCCTCGCGGCGGGCTTCGCGGTCTTCGCCCTGGGGCTGGCGTGAGGCAGCCGCGCACGGTTCACGCCGGGGTCGTGCGAGGGTCTGCCAACGCGCCGGTCCCCGGCGGGCGTTACTCCCGCGCCGCCGAGGTGAAGCTCATGTCCGGGTACCGGTCCCCCGCCACCTCGGCGGCGATCGGCTCCAGTTCCGCGAGCTCCGCCTCCGTCAGCGTGATCCGGGTGGCCGCCGCGTTCTCCTCCAGGCGGGCGCGCTTGCGGGTGCCGGGGATCGGGACGACCGTCAGACCGTGCACCGAGGACCGCTGCTGCACCCAGGCGAGGGCGATCTGCGCGGCCGTCGCCCCGTGCGCCGCCGCGATCTTCAGGACCGGCGCGAGGAGCGCCGCGTTCCGCTCCGCGTTCTCCCCCGTGAAGCGGGGCTGGTACTGGCGGAAGTCGCTGCCCGACAGGTCCTTCGAGGCGTCCACGAAGGCACCGGTCAGGAAGCCCCGGCCGAGCGGGGAGTACGGCACGAAGGTGACGCCGAGATCCGCCGCCGCGCCGACGGCGCTGCGCTCCACGTCGCGCGAGAACAGCGACCACTCCGACTGCAGCGCGGCGATCGGATGCACGGCGTACGCCTCCCGCAACTCCGCGCCCGTGACCTCGCTCAGGCCGAGGTGGCGCACCTTGCCCTCTCGTACCAGCTCCGCCATCGCGCCGACCGACTCGGCGAGCGGGACGTCCGGGCTCCGCCGGTGCATGTAGTAGAGGTCGATGGTGTCGACGCCGAGACGGCGCAGGCTGGCCTCGGCGGACTTCCTTATGTACGCGGGGTCGTTGTTGATCCCCCGGTAGTGCGGGTCGTCGGCGCGGCGCTCGATCGCGAACTTGGTGGCGAGGACGATCTCGTCGCGGTGCGCGGCGACGAACGGGGCCAGGAACTCCTCGTTGGCCCCCTGCCCGTACACGTCCGCGGTGTCGATCAGGGTGACACCGGCCTCCAGGGCCGCGTCGAGGGTGTCGCGGGCGGCGGCCTCGTCGGTGTCGCCGTAGAACTCGCTGATGCCCATGGCACCGAAGCCCTGGACGCCGATCTCCGGTCCGTCCGTGCCCAGCCGGACCGTGGAAATCCTGCTCATCGGGTCATGCCTTCCCGTAGTGACTGATCTTGAGGTCCAGAACGGCGAGCGTGTCGTGGAGTTCCTCGATCCGGGACAGCACGTCCCGCCGGGTGGTCTCCAGGAGCTCGCGCCGTTCGGCGAAGGTGTGGTCGCCCTCCCGGACCAGCTCCGCGTACCGGACCATCGAGGCGACCGGCATCCCGGTCAGCCGGAGCTTGCCGACGAAGGTCAGCCAGCCCAGGTCGCGGTTGGTGAAGCGCCGCTGGCCGGTGTGCGAACGGTCGACGTGCGGCATCAGCCCGATCCGCTCGTACCAGCGCAGGGTGTGCGCCGAGAGCCCGGTCCAGGCGGCCACCTCGCTGATCGTGTAGCGGTCCTGACCGTCCGGCCGCGGAAACGCGGGGTCCTGCGAGATGGTGCCTGCGATCACGCTCATGGCCTCCACGCTAGAACCTTGGAGTGCACTCCAAGCAAGTAGGCTCGGCCACATGCAGAGCCTGGCGTTGATCGAGAACTGGCCCGTCCCCACCGCGGCCGCCGCCGTCGTCCGCGCGGACGGCACCCTGGCCGGGTCCCACGGCCCCACCGGGCAGCGGTTCCCGCTCGCCTCCGTCACCAAGCCGCTCGCGGCGTACGCCGTCCTCGTCGCGTACGAGGAGGGGGCGATCGACCTCGACGAGCCGGCCGGGCCCGAGGGCGCGACCGTCCGGCACCTGCTGGCCCACACCTCGGGCCTCGCCTTCGACGAGCCGAAGGTCATGGCCGCGCCGGGTGCGCGCCGGATCTACTCCAACAGCGGCTTCGAGGCGCTCGGCGACCATGTCGCCAAGGCCACGGACATCCCGTTCGCCGACTACCTCCACCAGGCGGTCCTGGAACCGCTGGGCATGACGTCGACGACGCTGGAGGGCTCTCCCGCCAAGGACGCGGTGTCGACCGTCGACGACCTGGTGCGGTTCGCGGCGGAGGTGCAGGCGCCCCGGCTGCTCGACGCCCGCACGGTGCTCGACGCGATGACGGTGACGTACCCCGGCCTGACCGGCATCCTGCCGGGCTACGGCCATCAGAAGCCCAACGACTGGGGGCTCGGCTTCGAGATCCGGGACTCCAAGTCGCCGCACTGGACGGGGGCCTCGTCCTCCCCGCGTACGTTCGGGCACTTCGGCCAGTCGGGCACGTTCCTGTGGATCGACCCGGACGCGCGGGCCGCGTGCGTGGCGCTGACCGACCGGGCCTTCGGCCCGTGGGCGGTGGAGGCGTGGCCGCCGTTCACGGACGCTGTGCTGGCCGAGCTCAGGGCGTAGGGGAGGCCGAGGGCGCGCCCGTCGCGCCGGGCGGTCGGGCGGTCGTGGCGGCGCCATCGGTGCCGGAGGGCTGCGGAGAGGTGCCATCGGTGCCGGAGGGCTGCGGAGAGGTGCCCGGCTGTGTCGACGAGGGCGCGCCGACCAGCAGATCGTCACAGCGGTCCTCGGGCAGCGTGCCGCCGGGACCGCTCAGGACGACGGAGGCGCGGCCGTCGATGTCCTCGGCGTAGGCCGCGGTGCACACCAGCTGGCGCAGCGCGGTGCCGTCGAGTCCGTCGAGGGCGAAGGAGACGTCGACCCGTAGCCGGAGACTGCCGCCCGGGCCGCCCTTGTCGGCCTTCGATGTGATCTGGCCCTCCTTGCCGACCGGGGACAGCCGGGTGGACAGACCGGCGGCCCGGTCGTCCTCGTTCGGTCCGGCGAGCAGGGCGGCGAGCGTCTTGGCGGCGATGAGCCCGCCACCGCGGCGGTATTCGGGGGCCACGTCCGGCCCCAGCTCGTACTCCTCCCCCAGTCCGTCGAGGGGCCAGCCCCTCTCACGGGCGACCGGCATCAGCCGGCCGTCGGCGTCCACGAAGAAGAGGAGCATCCGGCTCTGGGGGACCGGCACGACGGCGACGGTCGCCGGCCCGCCGGCCTCCACGACGTCGGTCTCCCGGATACCGCAGCCGGCCAGCGCGAGTGTGCCCGCGAGGGCGGCGGCCAGCCGCCTCCCGCGCCTCACAGCGGGATCCGAACGGTGAAGAGGCCACCGCCGTCGGGGTGGTTCCCGGCGGTGACCGTGCCGCCGTGCAGCCGGACGTTCTCCAGGGTGATGGCGAGGCCGAGTCCGCTGCCGGCGGAGCGGGTGCGGGCGGGGTCGGCCTTGAAGAAGCGGTCGAAGACGTGCGGCAGGACCTCGTCGGCGAGGCCCGGCCCCCGGTCGGCGACCTCGGTCACCAGCAGGCCGCCCTCGGTGTACACCCGTACCGTCACCGGCGGCTTCCCGTGGCGCAGCGCGTTGCCGATGAGGTTGGCGACGACGACGTCGAAGCGGCGCGGGTCGAGGCGGGCGCGCACGCCGTCGGGCAGCTCGGTGCGGACGAGCGACGGGTCGGTCCAGTGGCGGTGCTGGAGGGTCTTGCGGACGCAGTCGGCGGCGTCCACCTCGTCGGTGTGGAGCTCGGCGGCGCGCGCGTCGAAGCGGGAGATCTCCATGAGGTCCTCCACGAGCACGGCGAGTTTGCCGGTCTCGGCGCTGATCAGCCGTACCGCCCGGGCCGTGTCCGTGTCGAGGCCGGCGGCGTCCTCGTCGAGCACCTCGGTGACGGCGAGCATGCCGGCGAGCGGGGTGCGCAGTTCGTGGGAGACGTCGGAGGCGAAGCGGCGGGCGCGGGCCTCGGCGTGCTGGAGTTCGACGACGGAGCGTTCGAGTGCGGCGGCGGATTCGTTGAAGGTGCGGGCGAGATCGGAGAGTTCGTCACTGCCCTTGGCGTGGATGCGGGTGTCCAGCCGGCCCTGGCCCATGGAGTCGGCGGCCCGGCGCAGCTCCCTGACCGGGCGCAGGACACTGCGAGCGGCGAGCAGAGCGGGGATGAGGGCGATGGCGAGGGCGGGCAGGGCGCCGTCGCGGGCGGCGAGGACCATCGCCTCGACGTTGGACTCCTCGGCGTCGAGGTCCATGACGGCGTAGAAGACGAGGCCGGTGCGGTGCAGGCTGTCGCTGCTGGCCCCCGTTCTGAAGACGGCGGGTACGGCGACGGTGAGATAGGGCCGGCCGTCCTTGACCACCCGCTGGAAGCTGCCCTGCACGGAGGCCCGGGCGCGGGCGCGGAGTTCGGCGGTGATGACGGTGGAGGTCGGGCGGTCGGTGGAGGAGACGCGCAGCGAGCCGTACTCCGCGTAGACGCGCCAGGTGCGGGGCTTGCCCTGCCGGGCGATGTGCTGGAGGACCGGTCGCAGGGACTCGGCGTCGACGGGCAGCTGGATGCCGAGGACCTCGACCTGCTCGCGGAAGGCGGACACGGCGGTGTCCTGGGCCTGTTCGAGGATGGCGTTGCGGGCGGCGCGGTAGGTGAGGGCGGCGGTGGTGCCGCAGCCCACGGCGGCGACGAGGAGGAAGGCGAGGACGAGCCGCGTGCGCAGCCCGAAGGCGCGGCTTCGGACGCGGCGTGGCCGCAGGGCGCGGCGGCTCACAGCGGGCCGAAGCGGTAGCCGAAGCCGCGCAGGGTCTGGATGTAGCGGGGGGCGCCGGAGGGGTCCTCGATCTTGGTGCGGAGGCGGCGGACGCAGGCGTCCACGAGGCGGGCGTCGCCGTGGTAGCTGTGCTCCCAGACGTGTTCGAGGAGCTGCTGGCGGCTGAAGACCTGCTCGGGCGCGGCGCTGAGGTGGAGGAGGAGCTTCAGCTCGGAGGGGGCGAGGGCGAGGCGTTCGCCCGACTTGGCGACGGTGAGTCCGGCCCGGTCGACGGCGAGATCGCCGTGGAACTCGACGGCCGGCCGGCCGGTCCCCGGCTCCTCGATGCGGCGGAGCACGGCGCGGATGCGGGCCTCGATGACCTCGGTACGGGCGGGCTTGACGATGTAGTCGTCGGCGCCGGCCTCCAGGCCCACGACCACGTCGAAGTCGTCGCCGCGCGCGGTGAGCATGATGATCGGCAGTTGGCTGTTCTCGCGGACCCGGCGGCAGACCTGGACCCCGTTCATGCCGGGGAGCATCAGGTCGAGCAGCAGCAGATCCGGCCGGAACTCGTCGAGGGCGGCGAGACCCGCCTCGCCGGTCGCGGCGGTGCGGACCTCGTGCCCGCGGCGGCGCAGACCCAGTTCGACCCCTTCGCGTACGGAGGGGTCGTCTTCTATGAGGAGGACGCGAGGCATGGTGTGGAGTATCCCAAGGGTGGGGGGAGCCGGCCGTCAGCGGCGGGGGCGCAGGCGTCCGGCGGCGGTGGTCAGGAGGGTCTGGAGCTCGGTGAGGCGGAGGGGGCGGGCGAGGCCGGCGAAGACGGCGAGGATCGTCGCCGCCCCGGCCCCGCCTGCGGCGAGCGGACCCGCCGGCGCGACGGCGTCGACGACCCCGACCGCGAAGCCGGCCGCCGGCACGGCCGCGACCAGCAGCCGCGCGAGCGCCCGCCCATCACCGCGGCCCTCGACCCCGGACGCTCCCGGCACCGGGTGCACGGCGGGGGCGACGCCCGGTGCCGTACCGCCGCCGTCGGCACTGGCACCCGGGCCGCCCGCCGCCGGCCAGGCGTAGGGCGCCGCAACCGCCGGGCCGTCCGGCGCTCCCGCACCCGCCGAGGTGGCCGGCGCCGCGACGGCCGGGGCGGCGCCCGGTGCCGTACCGTCGTCGGCGGCCCCGGGCGCCGGGCCGTCTCCGGCAGTCGGCCGACCGGCCGGCCCGGCCGGGACACCGGCAACCGGCGGCCACCCGTCCGCCGGAACCGCACCCGCGGACGCGCCCGTCGGGCCGCCCGCCTGCCCGGCCGCCGGAACCGCACCCGCACCCGCCGTCGGCGCCGAGGCGTTCGCCACGCACGCCACCCCCGCCGGGCCCGCCTCGCCCGTCGCGAGCCGTGCCAGGCGGCGGCGCAGGACGTACGCCGTGAGGGCCCAACCCGCCCACAGGGCCGTGGAGTAGCCGAGGGACAGGCCCGTCACCGTCCAGCGGGCGGGGAGGAGGGTCGCGGCCGTCAGGGAGAGGGTGGCGTTGAGTGCGGCGATGACGAGGTTCAGAAGGAAGGGGGTGCGGGTGTCGCGCAGGGCGTAGAAGGCGCGGGTGCAGACGTACTGGCCCGACAGGGCGATCAGGCCGGGCGCGAGGGCCATCAGGATCCAGGCCATCGACCGGACCGCCTCCGCGTCGGTCCTGCCGTACTGGAAGACGAGGGCCATCAGCGGCACCGCCAGCGCGAACAGGGCGCACGCCGCAGGCACGATCGCCGCCGCACTGGTGCGCTGTGCGTACGACACGTCCCGCCGCACCCGCGCGTGGTCGCCGTCCGCCGCCGCCGCACTCATGCGGGGCAGCAGCGCGGTGACCAGGGCGACGGTGACGATGCCGTGCGGCACGGCCCACAGCAGGTAGGCGTTGTTGTACGCGGCGAGGCCGGCGCCCTCGGCGACACGGCCGGCCGCGGTGGCGATCCGGGTCGTCAGCCAGTACGCGGCCTGGTTCGTGAGGACGAGCAGCACCAGCCAGCCGGCCGACCGCAGCGGCGCCGCCAGCCCGCTGCCGCGCCAGTCGAAGCGGGGCCGCCAGCGGAATTCGGCGGCGCGCAGCGACGGCACGAGCGCGAGGGCCTGGAGCGCGATGCCGGCGGTGGTGCCCCAGCCGAGCAGCGCCGTCTCGCCGGCGGTGAGCTCGCCGCTGTCGGTGACGGCGAGGTACAGCCCGAAGACGGCCACGACGACCACGTTGTTGAGGACCGGCGTCCACATCATCGCGCCGAACCGGCCGCGCGCGTTGAGCACCTGCCCGAGCAGCGTGAACAGCCCGAGGAAGAAGATCTGCGGCAGGCAGTACCGGGTGAAGGCGACCGTCATGGACGCCTGCGCGCCGGTGTAGCCGGTGTACGCCTCGACGATCGCGGGCGCCGCGTACACCGCGCCCGCGGTGAGCGCGGCGAGGGCGAGAACGCAGACGGTCAGCAGCCGGTCGGTGTAGGCGGCGCCGCCGTCCTCGTGCTCCTTCGCGGCCTTGACCAGCTCCGGTACGAAGACCGCGTTGAGCGCGCCGCCGAGCAGCAGCATGTACACGATGGTGGGGACGGAGTTGCCGACGGAGTAGCCGTCGGCGACGAGCCCGGTGCCGAGGGCGGCGGCGACGACCGCCGAGCGGACGAAGCCGGTGGCGCGCGAGACGAGCGAGCCGGCGGCCATGAGCGCGCCGCTGCGCAGCACGGACGGGGCCCGGCGCTCCGTCGGGCGCTCCGCGAGGACGGCCGTCACCGACGGGCCAGGTACGCCTGGAAGGCGCGGTACAGCGTGTGGTTGGTCGTGCCGTCCATGGGTGTCTCCCACTCCCCCAGCGTCTCGACGGCCTGCCCGCCCGTGCCGAGCTTCCAGCGCAGCAGACCGTGGGCACGGACGTCCGGATCAAGGGTGGAGGGTATCCCGCGCATGTCGTAGACGTGGGCGCCGAGGGCGTGGGCGTCGAGCATCATCCGCCACTGCAGGGCGTTGGAGGGACGGACCTCGCGGCGGTGGTCGGCGCTGGCGCCGGTCTGGTACCAGACGCGGCGGCCGACGGTGATCATCGTGTGGGCGGCGAGGATCTCGCCCTCGTGGCGGGCGAGGTAGAGCTTCATCCGGCCCGGTTCCTCCGCGTTCAGGACCGCGTACTGGCGTTCGTAGTACGCGAGGGAGCGGCCGAGCCGGAAGCCGTCGCGCTCCTCGGTGATCCGCAGGAGGCGGTAGAAGTCGGGCAGGTCGGCGGCGGAGCCGACGACGACCTCGACGCCCGCCTTGCGCGCCTTGCGGACGTTGCGCCGCCACTCCTGGTTGAGGCCGTTCCACAGGTCGTCGGTGGTGCGGCCGGCGAGGGGCACCTGGTAGACGTGGCGGGGCTGGGCGTCGGCACCGTCCGTGCCGTCGGCGGAGTCCCCGCCGCAACGGCGCCAGCCCCGCGCCCGCAGCCGTTCGGCGACGGCGGTGCCGAGCGGGTCCACCTCGTCGGCGAGGACGTCGGCGAGACGCCGGCCGGGCCCGGTGTTCGCCTTGAGGGTGGCGGCGTTCCAGCGGCGGAAGGCGGGCGAGGGCCCGATGCGTACGGCGAAGGCCCCGGCGGCCCGCAGATGGCCGAGCAGCGGGGTGAGCCAGCCGTCCATGTCCGGGTCGGTCCAGTCGGCGACCGGCCCTTCGGGGAGGTAGGCGAAGTACTTGCGGGTGCCCGGGAAGGGGCGCAGCAGGACGAGGGCGACGCCGGTGAGTTCGCCGGACGCCGGCCCCCATCCGAGGAGTTGGTGGCGCCAGCCTTCCTTGACCGCGGCCCAGGAGGGCAGTTGGAGGAAGCCGGCGCCGGCGCCGGTCCTCGTGAGGAAGGCGCGGTACGCCTCGGCGGTGAGGGGCTCCGGGCTGATGGGGGCGCGGTGCGGTGCGGCCGTCACGAGCAGAGCTGACACAACGTGAGCCTCCTGGTTCCGCCCCTCGGTCGGGGGGCGCACAGGATGCTCACAGCCGTCCTTGACCGGTCCGCGCGGTGAATGTGACCGGACGATGACCATTCCTCTGCAGCCCTTGTCACACGGCACCGGGGGCGCGTACGGCGGCCTACAGTCCGGGCATCCCACGACTTTTCCGGAGGCTTCCGTGATTCCCGTACGCCTGCGCCCGCGCGCCCGAATACGCCCCGTAGTCGCGGCCGTCGCACTGTGTTCGGCCCTGACCGCCTGTACGGCGGGGGCGGCCGAGCCGACGGGGGCGGTGGGCGCGCCCCGCGCCACCGGGAGCCCGGCCCTCCCGGCGAAGGTGACCGTGGTGAAACCGGCGGCCGGCCGGACGGTGACGGTCACCGCCTCGGGCGGCACCTTGACGGCGGTGAAGGTCGTGGACGCCGAAGGCGGGGTGCTCGCGGGTCGCACGGCCGCCGACGGGACGTCCTGGGTCTCGGAGCGCAAGGCGGTGCCGGGCACCTCGTACCGCGTGGAGGCGACGGCCCGTACCGCCGACGGCAAGGAGTCGACGAGCCGGTCGGCGTTCTCGACGCCGGAGGCGCCGCTGGTCAACAAGCTGACGCTGGCGCCCGGGAAGGACACCACGGTGGGGATCGGGCATCCGCTGTCGATCGTCTTCGACCGGCCGGTGACGCACAAGGCGGAGGTGGAGAAGCACCTCAAGGTGACCACCTCGAACGGCACGGTCGGTTCCTGGGGCTGGCTGAAGGACTGGTCGGGCAAGGACCGGGTGGACTGGCGGCCCAAGGAGTACTGGAAGCCCGGGACCCGCGTGACCCTCGACGCGCGGCTCGACGGGACGGACTCGGGCGGGGGCTGGTTCGTACGGGACTACCGCACCGGGTTCACCGTCGGAGCGGCGCAGGTCGTCAAGGTCGATCTCGACCGCAAGCGGCTCGCCCTGGTCCGGGACGGCAGGACGGTGCGCACGATCCCCGTCTCGGGCGGTACGCCGGGCGGCGACAAGCGGTCGTGGCGGGGGACGGCGGTGCTGATGGCGAAGGAGGGCACGATCAACATGAACTCGGAGACGGTCGGGCTCGGTGACGCGTACGACAAGATGGTCGACCACTCGATGCGGCTGACGTGGTCGGGGATGTACGCCCACGCGGCACCGTGGAACGCGAGGTGGTTCGGGCGCGCGAACCGCAGTTCGGGCTGCATCGGCATGAGCGACGCCGACGCGTCGGCGTTCTACGCGGCGGTCCGGGTCGGCGACCCGTTCGAGATCACCGGCGCGGACACCAAGGGCACGGTGGCTCCGGGCAACGGCTACGGCGCGTGGAACCTGACCTGGGAGCAGTGGAAGGCGAAGAGCGCGCTCGGCGGCTGATCCCCGCGCCTCACGGCGCGCGCATCTCCCAGAGGAGGACCTCCGCGTCGGCGGTCGCGAGGAGTGCGAGGTCCTCGGCTCCGGTGACGCGGGCCGCGTCGCCGGGGGCGAGCTCCTCGCCGTCGAGGCGGACGGTGCCCCGCACGACGTGCGCGTACAGGAAGTCGGCGTCGGGGACCGCGGTCCGCTCGCCCGCCGCCAGGCGCCGGACGTGCAGCATCGCGGCCGCCTCCGGAAGCGCGTACGGGGTCGAGTCGGCGATCCCGCGCACGATCTCGTACGAGGGGTCGCCACCCGGCTCCAGGGGCGCGAGCCACATCTGGACGAAGACCAGCGGCACGTCGGCGTCGTTGCGCTCCTCGTGCCGTACGCCCGCGGCGGAGCTGAGCCGCTGGACGTCCCCTGGGCGGACGACGGTGGTGTGACCGGCCGAGTCGTGGTGGGTCAGCTCGCCCTCGACGACCCAGGTGACGATCTCGGTGTGACGGTGCGGGTGCTCGTCGAACCCGGCGCCGGGCGCGAGCCGCTCCTCGTTGCAGGCGAGGATCGCGCCGAAGCGGAGGTTGTCGGGGTCGTAGTGCGCCCCGAACGAGAACGCGTGCCGTGTCTCGATCCCGGAGCCGGGGTCTCCTCCGGGATAGCGGTCCCCGGCACGCTGAATGCTCATCACGGCAGTCACGGTATCCGCTGCGCCCACCCGTTCCGCCCCGGCGGGACAAAGGCCCACAACCCCCCAGGCCGCACATCGGCGTCCCGATGAGGCACCCTTGGTCCGTGCCTGAACCCACGAACGCCGCTCATCCGCACCCCGCGACCCTGAAGCGCCTCGAACAGTCCTCCGGGCGGCTCGCCGCCAACGCCATTGCCCGCATGGACGAGACGCTGCCGTGGTATCGCGCGATGCCGCCCGAGAACCGGTCGTGGATCGGGCTGGTCGCCCAGGCCGGTATCGCCGCGTTCACCGAGTGGTTCCGGCATCCCGAGACCCCGCAGGCCATCTCCACCGACGTCTTCGGCACCGCCCCCCGCGAACTGACGCGCGCGATCACCCTGCGCCAGACCGTCGAGATGGTCCGCACCACCATCGAGGTGATGGAGACCGCGATCGAGGAGGTCGCCGCCCCCGGCGACGAGTCCGTCCTGCGTGAGGCGCTCCTCGTCTACGCCCGTGAGATCGCCTTCGCGACCGCCCAGGTCTACGCCCAGGCCGCCGAGGCACGCGGCGCCTGGGACGCACGCCTCGAATCGCTCGTCGTCAACGCCGTCCTCTCCGGCGAGGCCGACGAGGGCGCCGTCTCCCGCGCCGCCGCCCTCGGCTGGAACTCGCCCGACCACGTCTGCGTCGTCCTCGGCACGGCCCCCGACGGCGACAGCGAGCTGACCGTCGAGGCGATCCGCCGCGCCGCCCGGCACGCCAAGCTCCAGGTGCTGACCGGCGTCCTCGGCGACCGGCTCGTGGTCATCGCCGGCGGCAACGACAACCCGCTCCAGGTCGCCAAGGCCCTGATCGGGCCGTACGCGGCGGGGCCGGTCGTCGCCGGGCCCGTCGTGCCCGACCTGCTCGCCGCGACCCGGTCCGCGCAGGCGGCCGCCGCCGGACTCAAGGCGTGTTCGGCCTGGCAGGACGCCCCGCGCCCGGTCCTCGCGGACGATCTGCTGCCGGAGCGCGCGATCGCCTCCGACCCCTCGGCTCGCGAACAGCTGGTGGAGGAGATCTACAGACCGCTGGAGGAAGCGGGATCGGCGCTCCTCGAAACACTGAGCGTCTATCTGGAGCAGGCGAGCAGCCTCGAAGGCGCCGCGCGGATGCTCTTCGTCCACCCCAACACCGTGCGCTACCGGCTCCGACGTGTGACCGACGTCACCGGTTGGTCACCCTCCGATGTCCGTTCCGCCTTCACGCTGCGGATCGCGCTGATCCTGGGGCGCTTGGCCGACGGAGATCCGCAGTCCTAGACTTTTGTCGAACACCAACAATTCCCCCGACGGTTCTTCGTCCTTGTCCCCACGGGCGCCCGGGACCGTCCGCAAGAGAGAGTGTGAGGGTGCTCGTACTCGTCGCTCCCGGCCAAGGCGCTCAGACGCCCGGCTTCCTGACCCCCTGGCTCGAACTGCCCGGCGCCGCCGACCGCGTCGAGGGCTGGTCCGAAGCCATCGGACTCGACCTCGTCCACTACGGCACGAAGGCCACCGCGGACGAGATCCGCGACACCGCCGTCGCCCAGCCGCTGCTGGTCGCGGCCGGCCTGCTGTCCGCCGCCGCGCTCGGCGAGGGCGCCCCCGGCGCCGTCGCCGGTCACAGCGTCGGTGAGATCACCGCCGCCGCGTTCGCCGGTGTCCTCGACGACACCGCCGCGCTGCGTCTCGTACGGACGCGTGGTCTGGCGATGGCCGAGGCCGCCGCGATCACCGAGACCGGCATGTCGGCGTTGCTCGGCGGCGACCCCGAGGTGACCGTCCCGCACCTCGAGAAGCTCGGTCTGACCCCGGCCAACGTGAACGGCGCCGGCCAGATCGTGGCTGCCGGAACGTTGGAGCAGCTCGCCGCCCTCGCGGAGGACAAGCCCGAGGGCGTCCGCCGGGTCGTCCCGCTCCAGGTCGCCGGCGCGTTCCACACGCACCACATGGCCCCCGCGGTCGCGAAGCTGGAGGCGGCGGCGAAGGAGCTGACCGTCGCCGGCCCGACCGTGCGCTACGTCTCGAACAAGGACGGCCAGGTCGTCACCGAGGGCGCGGAGATCATCGCGCGTCTCGTCGGCCAGGTCGCCAACCCGGTCCGCTGGGACCTGTGCATGGATACCTTCCAGGCGCTGGGCGCCACCGCGCTGATCGAGGTGTGCCCCGGCGGCACCCTGACCGGTCTCGCCAAGCGCGCGCTCCCGGGTGTCCGCACGGTGGCCCTGAAGACCCCCGACGACCTCGACGCGGCCCGCACGCTGATCGCCGAGACTGCAAGCGCAGCCTGAGAAGGAGCCGAGAAGCATGTCGAAGATCAAGCCCAGCAAGGGCGCCCCGTACGCGCGGATCCTGGGTGTCGGCGGCTACCGCCCGACCCGGGTCGTGCCCAACGAGGTGATCCTCGAGAAGATCGACTCGTCCGACGAGTGGATCCGCTCGCGCTCCGGTATCGCCACCCGCCACTGGGCCTCTCCCGAGGAGACCGTCGCCGCGATGTCGGTCGAGGCCTCGGGCAAGGCCCTCGCCGACGCCGGGGTCGACCCCGAGCAGATCGGCGCCGTGATCGTCTCGACGGTCTCGCACTTCAAGCAGACCCCGGCCGTGGCCACCGAGATCGCCGACCGGATCGGCGCCGGGAAGCCGGCCGCGTTCGACATCTCCGCCGGCTGCGCGGGCTTCGGCTACGGCCTGACGCTCGCCAAGGGCATGATCGTCGAGGGTTCCGCCGAGTACGTCCTCGTCATCGGTGTCGAGCGGCTCAGCGACCTGACCGACCTGGAGGACCGCGCGACGGCCTTCCTGTTCGGCGACGGCGCCGGCGCGGTCGTCGTCGGCCCCTCGGACGAGCCGCACATCGGCCCCTCGGTCTGGGGTTCGGAGGGCGACAAGTCCGAGACGATCAAGCAGACCGTGCCGTGGAACGAGTTCCACGTCGGCGACGTCTCGAAGCTGCCCCTCAACGAGCAGGGCGAGATCAAGTTCCCCGCCATCACGCAGGAGGGCCAGGCGGTCTTCCGCTGGGCCGTCTTCGAGATGGCGAAGGTCGCCCAGCAGGCGCTGGACGCCGCCGGCATCACGGCGGACGACCTGGACGTCTTCATCCCGCACCAGGCGAACATGCGGATCATCGACTCGATGGTGAAGACTCTGAAGCTGCCGGAGCACGTGACGGTCGCCCGTGACGTCGAGACCACCGGCAACACCTCGGCCGCCTCGATTCCGCTCGCGATGGAGCGGCTTCTGGCGACCGGGCAGGCGAAGAGCGGCGACACCGCGCTCGTCATCGGCTTCGGGGCGGGTCTCGTGTACGCCGCGACGGTCGTTACCCTCCCCTAGGCACCCCGGATCCTCCGGAAGCCCCTTACCGAAGCAATCACAGAAGGAGCGCCAACATGGCCTTCACCCAGGAAGAGATCGTCGAAGGTCTCGCGGAGATCGTGAACGAGATCGCCGGCATCCCGGCCGAGGACGTCCAGCTGGACAAGTCCTTCACCGACGACCTGGACGTCGACTCGCTGTCCATGGTCGAGGTCGTTGTCGCCGCCGAAGAGCGCTTCGACGTCAAGATCCCGGACGAGGACGTCAAGAACCTCAAGACGGTCGGCGACGCGACCGACTACATCCTGAAGCACCAGGGCTGATTCGGCCCCTGCTGACTCGGTCTGCCACCCGGCGGTGGCGCCGTCATTCGACCATCACACACGTGGAGAAAGAATTCCTGTGAGCTCGACCAATCGCACCGTGGTCGTCACCGGTCTCGGCGCAACCACACCGCTGGGTGGCGACTCCGCATCGACCTGGGAAGGTCTGATCGCGGGACGCTCCGGCGTCAAGCCCCTCGAGGGTGAACGCTTCGCCGAACTGCCCGTCCAGATCGCCGCGCCCGCCGCGGTCGACCCGGGTGAGGTTCTGCCCCGTCCGCTGGCCCGCAAGCTGGACCGTTCGGCGCAGTTCGCGCTGATCGCGGCCCGCGAGGCGTGGGCCGACGCGGGCTACACCGCTCCGGCCGGTGAGGACGAGAAGATCGCGCCCGAGCGGCTCGGCTCCGTCATCGCCTCCGGCATCGGCGGTGTCACGACGCTGCTCGACCAGTACGACGTGCTGAAGGAGAAGGGCGTCCGCCGCGTCTCCCCGCACACCGTTCCCATGCTGATGCCGAACGGCCCCTCCGCCAACGTCGGTCTGGAGGTGAACGCCCAGGCGGGCGTGCACACTCCGGTCTCCGCGTGCGCGTCGGGCGCCGAGGCGATCGGCTACGCCGTCGAGATGATCCGTACCGGCCGGGCCGACGTGGTCGTGGCCGGTGGCACGGAGGCGGCGATCCACCCGCTGCCGATCGCGGCCTTCGCCAACATGATGGCGATGTCCAAGAACAACGACGAGCCCACCAAGGCCTCGCGTCCGTACGACACCGCCCGTGACGGCTTCGTGCTCGGCGAGGGCGCCGGGGTCGTGATCCTCGAGTCCGAGGAGCACGCGAAGGCGCGTGGCGCGCGGATCTACTGCGAGGTGCTCGGCCAGGGCCTGTCGGCCGACAGCCACCACATCGCGCAGCCCGAGCCGACGGGCCGGGGCATCGCGGCCGCGATGCAGAACCTGCTGGACACGACGGACCTCAAGCCGTCCGAGGTCGTCCACCTCAACGCGCACGCCACGTCGACGCCGCAGGGCGACGTCGCCGAGATCAAGGCGCTGCGGAAGGTCCTGGGCGACGACCTGGACCATGTCGCGATCTCCGCGACGAAGTCGATGACGGGTCACCTCCTGGGCGGCGCGGGCGGCATCGAGACCGTCGCGACGGTCCTGGCGCTGCACCACCGGGTCGCCCCGCCGACGATCAACGTCGACGACCTGGACGAGAACGTCGACGCCGACATCGTCCGCGACGAGCCGCGCGACCTGCCGCAGGGCACGATCGCCGCGATCAACAACTCGTTCGGCTTCGGCGGCCACAACGTCGTGCTGGCGTTCCGCACGGTCTGACACTCGGTCACGTGCGAGGCCCGCCTCCGGCCCGGGGGCGGGCCTCCGCCATGTCCGCCGGACGGAGTCCGGCACAGCGCCCCGAAGCCCGCGAAGCGTCGCGAGGGGCGCACGAGGAAGAGGCCAACTCGTTCGGCTTCGGCGGCCACAACGTGGTGCCGGCGTTCCGCACGGTCTGACCGACACTCACGTATGAGGCCCATCCCCGGCCGGGGTGGGCCTCCGCCATGTTCGGACGGGGCGTCAGCCGCCCGGCAGGGCTCCTCAGACGACCTGGTGGAGCCAGCGGACGGGGGCGCCTTCACCCGCATAGCGGAAGGGCTCCAGTTCGTCGTCCCAGGGCTTGCCGAGCAGCTTGGCGATCTCCGCCTCCAGCTGCGTCTCGCCCTGCGCCGAGCGGGCCAGGGCGGCCCGCAGGCGGTCCTCCGGGATCAGGATGTCGCCGTGCATGCCCGTCACCGCGTGGAAGATGCCCAGTTCGGGGGTGGCGCTGTAGCGCTCGCCCTCGGCGGTGGGGCAGGGCTCCGCGGTGACCTCGAAGCGGAGCATCTGCCAGCCGCGCAGCGCCGAGGCGAGTTTGGAGGCGGTGCCGGTCTCGCCCTGCCAGGAGAACTCGGCTCTCCAGGTGCCGGGGGACGCCGGCTGACGGATCCAGTCGAGCTGGACTCTCGCACCCAGGACACCCGCCACCGCCCATTCGACGTGCGGGCACAGCGCGCGCGGTGCGGAGTGAACGTACAGAACTCCACGTGTCGTCACCGGGACCTCCAGTGTGGGACGAGGTTCGCCTTTCCCAGCGGCCTCAGTAAACAGCATCGGGAGTAAAACTTCGCAAACCCCCGAAAAAGGGACAGCATGTGACGTGATGTAATTTACCGGAGCCGGTTGGCAAAGGTGCCTCTGGTTCGACGGGGAAAAGCTACCGTGCCGCACCGCCCTTGGGGTGACGTACGGTCGGTCCGGAGGCGGGTGAACACCAAGCTTTCACTCGCCAGGACGCCGAACGAACGCCGAAGGAGGAGCCGGGGCATGCGCGGCCCACATCGTTTCCGTACCGCCGTCGCCTCCGCGGCGGCGCTGCTGCTGGGCGCGGGCGGGCTGTCCGGCTGCGACGCGGCGGCGCCGTCCGTACGGGCGAAGCCGAGGCCCGCTGTTGTCTGGGACCCCTCCCCCTCCTCCGTGGCCGCCGTCGGCGACTCCATCACCCGCGCCTTCGACGCCTGTGCGGTCCTGGCGGACTGCCCGGAGGTCTCCTGGGCCACCGGCACGGACGCCGCGGTCAACAGCCTCGCCCTGCGGCTCCTCGGCCCGGAGCGGGTGACCGCGCACAGCTGGAACCTGGCGCGGACCGGGGCCCGGATGGCGGAGCTGCCGGGGCAGATGGAGCAGGCCGCCGCCGCGAAGCCGGAGCTGGTGACGGTGATGATGGGCGCGAACGACGCCTGCCGGGACCGTACGGACCTGATGACCCCGGTCGCGGAGTTCCGTGCCTCCTTCGCGGCGGCGCTGGCCGCGCTGCGGACGGGCGCGCCCAAGGCGCAGGTGTACGTGGCGAGCGTGCCGGACCTGATGCGGCTGTGGTCGACGGGGCGGGTCAGTGCGATGGGCCGGGAGGTCTGGAAGCTGGGGCTCTGCGCCTCCATGCTGGCCGACCCCCAGGATCTGAGCGCGGCCGCCGAGCGGCGCCGGACGCTGGTGCGGGACCGGGTGGTGGCGTACAACACGGCCCTGAAGGAGGAGTGCGCGAAGGACGCGCGCTGCCGGTACGACGGCGGGGCGGTCTTCGCCTTCCGTTTCGGCGGGGTGCAGCTCAGCCCCTGGGACTGGTTCCACCCGAGCAGGGACGGCCAGGCGCGGCTCGCGGAGATCGCCCACCGACAGGTGACGGCGCTGAATCCGCCCGCGTAGGGTTCCGGATCATGAGGATCACGAGTGAGCCCTTCGGTTCGGTCGACGGCACGGGCGTGCGGCGCTGGACGCTCGAACGGGGCGGCGTGCGGGTGCGGGTGCTGACGTACGGCGGCATCGTCCAGTCGGTCGAGACGCCGGACCGGGACGGCGCCCGGGGCGAAGTGGTCCTCGGCTTCCCCGATCTGGAGGGATATCTGAAGCAGCCGGAGCCGTACTTCGGCGCCCTGGTGGGGCGTTACGCCAACCGGATCGCGGACGGCACCTTCACCCTCGACGGCCGGACGCACCGGCTGGCCCGCAACGGCGGTCCGCACAGCCTCCACGGCGGCGAGCGCGGCTTCGACAAGCACGTGTGGGACGCGGAGGAGGTCACCCACGGGATCAGGCTGTCGCGGGTGAGCCCGGACGGCGAGGAGGGCTTCCCCGGCCGCCTGGAGGTCTCGGTGACGTACCGGCTGAAGGAGGACGGGACGCTGCGGATCGGCTACCGGGCGATCACGGACGCCCCGACGGTGATCGCGCTGACGAACCACTCGTACTGGGACCTGGGCGGGGAACACGAACTGCGGGTCTCTGCCGGGCACTTCACCCCCACGGACGGGACCGGGATCCCGACCGGGGAGATCGCCCCGGTGGCCGGCACCCGGCTCGACTTCCGTACGGCGCGGCCGGCCGGGGTCGGGATCGACGACAACTTCGTGCTCGACGCGGGCGCCGTGGACGCCTGCGAGCTGTACTCGCCCGTGACCGGGCGCGTGGTGACGGTGCGGACGACCGAACCGGGGCTCCAGGTGTACGCGGACGCGATGTTCTCCGGGATCGCCCTGGAGACCCAGCACTTCCCCGACTCGCCGAACCGGCCGGAGTTCCCGTCGACGGTGCTGCGGCCCGGCGAGGTCTACCGATCCACCACGCACTTCGACTTCGGGACGCGCTGAAGCCCCGGGGCGGCTGTCAGGTTCCGCCCCGGGGCCGGTCATAGCGGGCTCCTAGACGTTCAGCGTGGCCGTCAGGCGGGTGTCGGCCAGGGAGTGCGCCGCCCTGACCTCGTACGTACCGGGGACGAAGGTCCAGTCGTTCTTCTCCTCGTCCCAGATCTCGAAGGCCCTGCGGGGCAGCGGGATCTCGACCTCGACGGACGCGCCGGCGGCGGCCTCGACGCTCGCGAAGCCGGCCAGCCAGCGCGCCGGACGCTCGATCGGGTCCGATGCCGCCGCGAGGTAGATCTGGACGACCTCGCGGCCGGTGCGGGTGCCGGTGTTGGTGATCCGGACCGTGGCCTTCCCCGTGGTCGTCTCCAGGGAGTCGTACGACCAGGTGGTGTAGCCGAGGCCGTGACCGAAGGCGTACGCGGGGACGGCGCCGGCCCTGTCCCAGGCGCGGTAGCCGATGAACACGCCCTCGTCGTAGGCGAGTTCGCCGTCGGTGGGGGTGGTCGCGGTGACCGGGGCGTCGGCGAGGGCGGCGGGCCAGGTGGTGGGCAGGCGTCCGCCGGGCTCGGCGGCGCCGGTCAGGACGTCGGCGAGCGCGGCACCGCCCTCCTGGCCGGGGAACCAGCTGAGCAGGATCGCGGCGACGTCCTCGCGCCAGGGCATCTCGACCGGGGAGCCTGCGTTGACGACGACGACGGTGTTCGGGTTGGCGGCGGCCACGGCCCGTACGAGATCGTCCTGGCGGCCCGGGAGGGCGAGGTCCGTGCGGTCGAAGCCCTCGGACTCGACGCGCTCGGTGGTGGCGACGACCACGACGGCGGTGTCGGCGGCGCGGGCGGCCTCGACGGCTTCGGCGATCAGTTCGTCGGGGTCGCGGCGCGGACCGAGGTGGACGAAGGAGAACATGACGGCCGGCAGCGGGGCGGCGAACTCCTTGTCGAGCGGGTGGAGGAGCGACACCTCGACGCTCTCACCCGCGGTGAGCGCGACCTTGGCGCGTTCGACGGGGGCGCCGAAGAACGCCTCGAAGGGGTCGGTCTCCGGCCCCATCGACTGGACGCCGTCGAAAACGGCCTCACCCGCGACGGTGAGGGTGAAGGCACCGAGGCCCCGGGTGCCGAAGGAGTGCTCACCGCTCTCGCGCGGGGTGAACGTGCCGACGACCTCGACGGAGGCGAGGGCCTCGTGGGTGACACCGGCCGGGAGGTCGTCGCCGATCCACTGGACCTGGCCGTTGGGCAGGCTGCCCTCGCCGAGGACCTTGCCCTCGGCGTCGCGGCAGACCGCGCGGAGGGTGAACCCCTGCTCGGCGGGGGCGAGTTCGTCGCTGGGGTCGGCGCCGATGGAGAAGGTCAGGGCGCCTTCGCGCAGGGCGGCGGTGAGGCCGTCGAGCGGGGAGACGGTGTGGTCGGGGAAGACCTGGGCGGAGCCGCCGCCGAGAACCCGGGCGTCGCGGGCGGCCGCGCCGGAGAGGGCGACCGTACGGCCGGGCTTCAGGGGCAGGGCCGCGCTCCCGTCGCGTACGTCCTCGTGCGCCCCGCCGCGCGCCTCCCCGCGCACCCCGTGGCGTTCCTCGTTGCGGACGAGGACGAAGCCTCGGTGGGCGATCTCGCGAGCCAGCGCGTCGCCGTCGAGGGGGGCCGGGGGCTCGGTGACGACCGGCGGGGCGCCGTCGAGGGCGCCGACGCGGGCGGCGAGCCGCAGGACGTTGCGTACCGCCGTGTCGACGGCCGACTCCTCGACCTCGCCCGCGCGGACGGCGGCGGCGAGCGCCTCGCCGTAGACGGTGTGCGGGCCGGGCATGGCGACGTCGAGGCCGCCCTCGATGTCGCCGGTAGTGGAGCGGGCGGCCATCCAGTCGGAGACGTTGAAGCCGTCGAAGCCCCACTCACCGCGCAGGACCTCGTTGACGAGGTGGTGATGCTCGGTCATCGTGACGCCGTTGACCTGGTTGTAGGCGGTCATGATGCCCCAGGGCCGGGCGTTCTCGACGATGGCCTCGAAGGGGGCGAGGTAGAGCTCGCGCAGCGGGCGCGCGGCGATCTTGTTGTCGACGGTGAAGCGGTCGGTCTCGGCGTCGTTGGCGACGAAGTGCTTGACGGTGGTGCCGACGCCGCCGTCCTGGACGCCCTGGACGTAGCCGGTGCCGATCTCGCCGGTGAGGTACGGGTCCTCGCTGTACGCCTCGAAGTGGCGGCCACCGAGCGGGGTGCGGTGCAGGTTGACGGTGGGGGCGAGGAGGACGTGGACGCCCTTGCGGCGGGCCTCCTGGGCGAGGAGGCGGCCGGCACGGCGGGCGAGCGCCGGGTCCCAGGCGGCGGCGAGGGCGGTCGGGGACGGCAGGGCGACGGAGGGGTCGTCGGCGGTCCAGCGGACGCCGCGGACACCGATCGGACCGTCGGACATGACGAGGGACCGCAGGCCGATCTCGGGCAGGGCCGGGAGCGACCACATGTCCTGTCCCGCGAGCAGCCGGGTCTTGGTGTCCAGGTCGAGCCGGGCGAGGGCCGCCTCGACGGCTCGCTCGCGGGCGGCGTCCCCGCCGGCGTCCGTACCGCCCTCCGCGCTGATCTCTGCCACGGCCGTACCTCCTCGTCGAAGTGCTGAGGGGCCCATGGTGACGCTCGTACCTGTAGATCGGTAGGTTACGTTATTTATTCGTTACTTTAGGATGACGTACGGTCCTCTGCGACGGGACCTCCGGAAGGGACCACGAAAGGGGCCGGGCGATGGTGCGGGCCAGGAGCGAGGAGCGGCGCGCGGACATCCTGCGGGCGGCCCTCGAAGTGATCGCCGAGCGCGGCTACCGCGGCGCCTCGCTGGCCTCGGTCGCCGAGCGGGTCGGCCTGACCCAGCAGGGGCTGCTGCACTACTTCCCGACGAAGGAGGCGCTGCTCGTCGCGGTCCTGGAGGAGCGCGACCGGTGGGACACCAGCGGCGGCCGGGGGCGGGAGGGCTGGCGGCTCGACCTGCTCGACTCCCTCGTGGAGTACAACGCGATGCGGCCGGGGATCGTGCAGACCTTCTCCGCGCTGCTCGGCGAGAGCGTGACCGACGGCCACCCGGCGCGGGAGTTCTTCACCGAGCGGTACGCCCAGGTCCGCGGGGAGATGGCGAAGGTCCTGCGGATGGAGTTCGGCGAGCGGCTGCCGGGCGGCCTCACCCCGGAGCGCGCCGCGCCCCTGCTCACTGCGGTGATGGACGGGCTGCAGTACCAGTGGCTCCTGGATCCGGCCGCGGTGGACATGCCCGCGGCGTTCCGGGACTTCCTGGCGCTGCTGCGGGGCGACGGGGACGTCCGAGGCGACCGAGGCGACCCAGGCGACCCAGGCGACCGAGGCGACCCAGGCGACCGAGAAGGGTGACGCGACGGGGACGTCCGAGGCGACGGCGCCGCGGCCCATGGGACGTATGAGGGCGCCGTAGCGCAAGTCGCGGGCGGGACGGGATACTTCGCGGGCCCGTTCCCGGTCCCATGGAAGGCTCGCCCGTGCCCCGGATACGCACCGCCTCGCTCGGACTCGCCCTGCTCACCACCGCTCTCGCCTTCGTCTCACCACCGGCCTCGGCCGACACGGGCGGCGACACCGGCACGGTCGAGGAGGCCCGGCTCGACCGGGCCGCGCCCCAGGAGATCCTGCGGCGCAGCGGATTCGACACCGTGGCACCGGAGTTCGGCCGCGCGCTGGCGGGTGCGGACTCCTACCGGGAGGCCGAACGGGCTGTCGCGCACCAGGCCGCCCGCCTGTGGCGGCGCGCGGTCGACCGCGCCCAGGGCCGGGGGCCCGCGCACGGGGACCTCAGCCGGGACGACGACCGGCCGCTGTACTGGGCACGGCTCGGCATGACCCGCGAACTGCGCACCTGGAGGCCGGAGTTCGTTCTCGACGACGCCGCTCGGGCCCGGCTGCTCGACCGGCTCGAACGCTCCTCGCGCGGCCAGGACTCGATCCACCACCCGCCGGGCAAGGGCGTCAAGCGGGTGCTGATGACCGGCTTCGACCCGTTCACGCTCGACCGTGACGTACGGATCGGCAATCCGTCCGGGGCGACCGCGCTGGCCCTGGACGGCACCTGGATCCGTACGGCGGACGGGACCCTCGCCCGCGTCGAGACGGCCGTCTTCCCGGTTCGCTGGGCCGACTTCGCCGACGGCACGGTGGAGCGGACGCTGCGCGCACACCTGCCGCGCGTGGACCTGTTCACCACCGTGAGCCAGGGACGGGTGGGCCGCTTCGACATCGAGCGGTTCAACGGGGCGTGGCGGGGCGGCTTCCCCGACAACGAGAACCTCTCCCGTACGGAGACGGTCCCGGTCGCGGACCCGGCGACCCAGCCGCAGTGGACGTCGACCACCCTCCCGTACCGCGCGATCGTGGCGGCGGACACCGGGCGCTTCCCGGTGTACGACAACACGGCGGTGACCGAGATCCCGGCCGGGTCGACCGTGCCGGTGGCCCACCCCGACGGGCCGACGGAGGGCTCCACAGCCCGGGCTGGCGGCGGCGGTGACTACCTCTCCAACGAGATCGCCTACCGGGCCACGCTCCTGCGCGACCGCCTCGGACTGCGGGAGCTGCCCGGCGGCCATGTCCACACGCCGGTCCTCCGGTTCGGGGCGGGCAACACCGATCCGGCGACGGGCTCGGTCACCGATCCGGAGTTCGTACGGAACCGGCTCGACATCATCGCGCAGGTGAGGGCGGTCATCGGGGTGGCCGCCTCCTCCTGAAGGGGTTCCCCAGGGGCCGGGGCGGCGGAGATGATGGCGGCATGATCGTCGCAGCAGCGCAGTTCACCCCGGTCCCGGGGGACATCGATGCCAACGTCCGCACCATGGCGGACCTGATCCGGTCGGCCGGCGCCGAGGGCGCCCGGCTCGTCGTCTTCGCCGAACTGTCCCTCACCGGGTACGAGCCGACCCTCGTCCACGGCGACCCGGGGCTCCACCTCGCCGAGGACGACGCCCGGCTCGCCCCGCTCCGGGACGCCTGCCGCGCCGTCGCGGCGGCGGCCGTCGTCAACGGGCCGGTGCGGACGGCGCACGGCCGGCCCGGCATCACCTCGCTGGTCGTCGGACCGGACGGCGGCCTGCTGACCCGCTACGACAAGCGGCATCTCTACGGCTTCGAGCAGGAGGTCTTCGCCGCCGGCGACCGGGACGGCCGGTTCACCCTCGACGGCGTCCGGTTCGCTCTGGCCACCTGCTACGACAACCGCTTCCCCGAGATCGCGGAGCGTGCCGCCGCCGACGGCTGCCGGGTCTATCTGGCGAGTTCGGTGCTCACGGTCGACAACGACTCGTTCGAGAAGGTCTATCCGGTACGCGCGCGGGACTTCGGGCTCCAGGTGGTGATGGCCAACGTCCTGGGCCGTAACGAGGCGGGCGTGTGCGCGGGGGCGAGCGGCGCCTGGGGCACGGACGGCGAGCGGATCGCCGACGCGGGGACCGTGGACCCGGGGTACGCCCTCGCCGACGTCTGACCCGCGGCGGAAGCCGTGGGCGGGGGCCCGCCGGCCGCCGCCGGCGGGCTCCCGCTCCCCGTCACTCGTAGGAGAGGTCGGAGGCGGTGTAGCGGCAGGTGACGCCGTCGGGACCGGAGCCGATCTCGGTCGGCTCCTTGCCCGTGTTGTTTCCGGTGAACCGGACGCACGGCTTGATCTTCTTCTTGGCGTCGCCGTGGATGCGGACCTCGCGCAGGGCCGCGGTGTCGCCGTAGTTGGCGTTGACGCCGACGATCGACCCGCCGGGAGCGGTGACGTCCACGTCGTTGATGATGATCGAGCGCTTGTACTGCTTCTTGCAGTTGCCGCAGGAGCGGACCAGCTTGCCGAAGTCCGACACCTGGAACTTGGTCACGACCAACTTGCCCGCGCCGTTGAACTGGAAGACCTTGTCCGAGGCCTTCCGGGCGCCGCCGCCGTACACCGTGTAGACCGCCGAGGCCGACGTGCCCTTGAACGTGGCGGCGTCCTCGCCGACGTCCTCCCACCAGACGTTCTGCAGCGTGCAGCTGCCCAGGCAGTGGATGCCGTCGGCGGCCGGCGAACCGATGATCACGTTCTTGAGGACGGCGCCGTCCTTGAGCACGAAGATCGGGTCCTGGCCTTCGCCCTGGCCACCGGAGCCGAGCTCGCCCGTGCCGTAGAACCGCTTCATACCACCGTCGTACGGGCCCGAGACCTCGATGGTGCTCGGGACCGGCTTGCTGCCCTTCGCCTCGGGCCAGGCCGTCGCCGCGCCGGCCGGGGACAGCAGGCCGCCGGCGACGACGGCCGCGCCGGTGATGCCGAGGGCGGCCAGACCACCGATCAGAGCCCGACGGCGACCTGTGCGCCGCCTGTGCCGAGTGCGCTGTTCAGCTTGTGCGTTCATGCGTTCTTCCTTCAGTGGGGGAGATCGTGCCTCTCCTTGTCGCCACCGGAAGAAGAAACGTTGCCGCCCGTCGGGGTGCCGTTCCCGTCGTCGCCGCGCGCCGACTCCCCCGTCAGCTCGCGGGCCATCAGCGTGGCCCCGGCGACCGCGCCGGGCATGAGGAAGACCGCTACGAACGGCACCAGGAAGGAGACCGCCAACGGGACCCCGAAGCCCAGGGTCAGCATGCGCCGGCCGCGCAGCATCCGCAGCCGGTCCTTCAGTTCGACGCCCCGGCGCTGGAGGGCGACGGACGTCAGCTCATGGGCGAGGAAGAAGCCGGAGACGCAGAAACCGATGACCGGGACCACCGTCTGGCCGACGACGGGGATGAAGCCGCAGGCGAAGAGGAGCACGCCGTAGAACGCGACCCGGAGCAGCACCTTGAGGCTGTCCCGCGCCGAGATCCACAGCTCGCGCCAGAGCGGCAGACCGGACTCGGGGACGTCTCCGCCCTCCGTGCGGTCGACCTGCTCGGAGAGCGACTCGTAGAACGGCTGGCCGACCAGGAGCGTCACCGCGGTGAAGGTGATGACCGCGAGGAAGAGCCCGAAGACGAAGACGAGGGCGGTCAGGAAGCCGCGGAACAGGCCCTGCCAGGGCGAGGTCCAGTCGTCGGCGAACGGGGTCGCCCAGGCCGTCAGGTCGTCGGCGCCGTAGCCGAGGCCGATGAGCGCGCCCCCGTACAGGACGAGGGTGACGAGTCCCGGCAGCAGGCCGAAACCGAACCACCGCCCGTGCCGGCCGACCCACTTCTGACCCCGCACCAGATAGCCGAAACCGGCCCCGAAATCGCGCATGCGATCACCCTATCGGGCCTGCGGCGCAGGCCCCCTTGTTGTCCGGGGCACGACAGGGTAGACCCCTGCGTACTGATCACTCGACTGATCACCTACGGAGGTTGCGTACGTATGGCGAAACCCGGACCCGTCCTGATCACGGCCGCCTGCACCACCCTCGGGGCCCTTCTCCTCACCGCGCTGCCCGCGAACGCCGCACCACCCGGGCCGCGTGATCCCCGTCCCGTACGCGAAGGAGCCGGCCGTGACACGGCCGTGCCGCCTCTTCTCGGCCCGTCCGCCGCGCGGGGGGAGGGCCTTCTCGGGGACGTTCCTCTCGCGGACGGCCCCACCTCCGTCCCGGGAGCGTCTCCGCACAAGGACGGCGGGTATCCGCGCCGTACCGTCCTGACCGCCCCGGCCGCCGACCCGGCCGACAAGTCGATCAAACTGGGCCTGGCGCCGTACCACTCCCTCGCACCGCGCCTCAACGCGCTGCAGCGACTGGGCGACCGGGTGAGCGTCGAGGTCGCCGGGCGCTCGGCCCGGGGGCACGAGCTGTATCTGGTCACCGTCACCGCCCCGGAGTCCGCCGCTCAGGCGCGCGAGCAGGAGCGGATGCGGGAACGGATCGAGAACGCTCCGTTCGCGGCCGCCAAGGACCCGCGCATCAAGGCCGCGTACAAGACGCCGGTCCTCATCAACAACAACATCCACGGCAACGAGTGGGAGGGCACGGACGCGGCCCTGGAACTCGTCGAGGAGCTGGCCCGCGCCACCGACCGCAAGACGGCGGCGCTGCTGGCGACGACCCGCGTCCATCTGAACGTGACCGCCAACCCGGACGGCCGGATCGCCGGGACCCGCGCCAACGGCAACGGCTTCGACCTCAACCGGGACTTCATCACCGCCTCGCAGCCCGAGACGCGTGCGATCCGGCGGATCGCCATCGACCGGCAGCCGGCCGTGATGCTCGATCTGCACGGGTACGTCAACGGCACGCTGATCGAGCCGACTACCCCGCCGCACGGCGAGAACTACGAGTACGACCTCTTTCTGAAGAACTCCTACGCCAACGCGCTCGGCATGGAGAAGGCGGTCAACGGCCTCGGCTACACGGCGGCGAAGGACGGCGTGGAACCGGCGGTCATCCCCTTCCGGGACTGGCCGGAGGGCTGGGACGACTGGCCGCCGATCTTCACCCCGCAGTACATGCCCTTCCAGGGGGCGGTCGCCGCGCACACCATCGAGTTCCCCATGACCGTGAACAACGCGGCGTACGAGTCGCTGCCGGTGGCCGAACTGCGCCGCCGGGCGGCGATCAACGTCGACGTGGCGGGGGCGGCGATGCGCGCCACGCTCGACTACGCGTACCGCAACCGCGCTTCGGTGATCGCCGACCAGATCGAGACGTTCCGGCGGGGCGCGGCGGGCGAGGCGCAGCGGCCGGTGTCCGAGGAGACGGTGCCGGGCGTGCCGGGGATCGGCCCGGAGGACGTGTACACGACCTCCTTCCCGCGCGGGTACGTGATTCCGGCGGGCCGGTCGCAGCGGAGCGCGGTGGCGGCCGCCCGGCTCGTCGACCATCTGGTCGCCAACGACGTACGGGTGGGGCGGACGGCCGACGGCTCGTACGTCGTCGACCTGCGCCAGCCCAAGCGCGGGATGGCGAACGTGATCCTGGCCGAGGGCCGGGACATCAGCGCGGACGTGTCGACGATGTACGACATCTCGGGGTGGAGCCTCGGGCTGCTGTGGGGCGCGACCGTGCGGAAGGTCACCGACGGCCCGCTGCCCGCCTCGGTGCGCGCGGTCCGCTCCGCCGCCCCGACCGGCCGTGTGGCACCCTTCGGCGATCTGCTGCTGCGGCTCGACGACCCGAGGGAGCTGGCGGCGGTCAACGCGCTGCTGGCGCGGGGTGTGAAGGTGCGCCGGACGGCGGACGGCTCGGCGGTCGTGCCCGCGTCGGCGCGGGGCGCGGCGCGGAGCCTCGCGGACCGCTTGGGGGTGGTGTTCCGGGCGACGAAGGAGCGGGGCACGGCGCCGCTGGAGCGCACCAGGGTCGCGGCCTCGGTGACGGCCGGTGAGCTGTTCGCGCTGCGGGAGATGGGCTTCGAGGTGGTGCCGGTGTCGACGGAGACCCTGAACGCGGGCTTCGACTGGTCTACGGCCGAGGTCCTGTTCGTGTCGCGGGGCCTGGACCACGGGCGGCTGACCCCGGCGGCGCGGGAGGCGCTGCGGGCGAGCGGCGTGGGGGTGGTGGGCATCGGCTCCGCGGGCGCGGCGTTCAACGCGGCGGCGGGGCTGCTGCAGGCCACGGCCGTGGAGGGCAACGGGGACGCCAACGGTGTGGTGGCGGTCCGCAACGCGGGCGGGGCGATCACCGGGGGCGCGCCGGGGCACACCTTCGTCTACTCCCCGCTGTGGTTCACGCGGCTGGGGGCGGGGGTGCGCGCCGAGCAGACCTACGGGCCGGGCAGCCCGCTCGTCTCGGGCCACTGGCGGGCTTCGGGCGCCGAAGGCCGGGGCGGCCCCGCCGACGCGGCGGGGCAGGCGTCGGTGGTGAGCGGGACGGCGGCCCATGGCGCGCCCGTGGTGCTGTTCGGCACGGAGCCGCTCTTCCGGGACCACCCGAAGGGTGTGTTCGCACAGGTCGGGCGGGCTCTGCTGACGCGGTAGCGCGGCGGGGAAGGAAGAAGGCCGCACCCCGGTCGGTCGGGGTGCGGCCTCTCCCTAGGGTACGCGCAACTCAGACGGCCAGCTCGACCGTGATGTTGCCGCGCGTGGCCTTGGAGTACGGGCAGACCTGGTGGGCCTTCTCGATCAGGCTCTTCGCGGTCTCGGCGTCCACGTTCGGGATGGTCGCCGAGATCTTGACGATGATGCCGAAGCCGTCGTCGTTCTTGCCGATGCCGACCTCGGCGGTGATCGTCGAGCCGGAGACGTCGGCGTTCTCGTTGCGGGCCACGACGCCCAGCGCGCCCTGGAAGCAGGCGCTGTAGCCGGCGGCGAAGAGCTGCTCGGGGTTGGTGCCGGCGCCGGAGCCGCCCATGGCCTTGGGCGGGTTGACGACGACATCGAGCTGACCGTCGTCGGTGGCGACCCGGCCGTCGCGCCCGTTCTCGGCGGTGGCGATGGCCGTGTACAGGACGTCGGACTGCTGTATGGACATCTGAGTCTTCCTTCTGCTGTTTCGCCGCGACTCGCGCCCACGATCGCGACGGCTGAGGAGAGACTAGCCGGTCACCGAAACGATCATCTTCCCGGTGTTGTCTCCGCGGAGCACACCGAGGAAGGCCTCGACCCCGTTCTCGACGCCCTCCACGAAGGTCTCGCGGTACTTCAGCTCGCCGGAGCGCAGCCAGCCGCCGACCTCCTGGACGAACTGCTCCTGGAGGTCGTAGTGGTCGCCGACGAGGACGCCCTGGAGGCGCAGCCGCTTGCCGATGATCATGGCCATGTTGCGCGGCCCGGGCACCGGCTCGGTGTCGTTGTACTGCGCGATCATGCCGCAGATGGTGGCGCGGCCGTGCACGTTGAGCGAGGAGATCGCGGCCTCGAGGTGGTCGCCCCCGACGTTGTCGAAGTAGACGTCGATGCCGTCGGGTGCGGCCTCGCGGAGCTGGTCGCGGACGGGGCCGTTCTTGTAGTTGAAGGCGGCGTCGAAGCCGTACTCCTCGACCAGGACCTTGACCTTCTCGTCCGAGCCGGCGGAGCCGATGACCCGGGAGGCGCCCTTGAGCTTCGCCATCTGGCCGACCTGGCTGCCGACGGCGCCGGCCGCGCCGGAGACGAAGACGGCGTCGCCCTCCTTGAAGGAGGCGACCTCGAAGAGACCGGCGTAGGCGGTCAGGCCCGTCATGCCGAGGACGCCGAGGTAGGCGGAGAGGGGGGCCAGCTCGGGGTCGACCTTGGTGGCGTGCCGGGCCGGGACGTCGGCGTACTCGCGCCAGCCGAGGCCGTGCAGGACGTGGTCGCCGACGGCGAAGCCCTCGGCGTTGGAGGCGACGACCCGGCCGACCGCGCCGCCGTCCATGGGGTGGTCGAGCTTGAACGGCGGGATGTACGACTTGACGTCGTTCATCCGGCCGCGCATGTACGGGTCGACGGAGAAGTGCAGGTTGCGCACCAGGATCCGGCCCTCGGCGGGTTCGGCGACGGGCGTCTCGCGCAGGGCGAAGTCCGCCGGGGTCGGCCAGCCGTGCGGGCGGGCGACGAGGTGCCACTCACGGCTGGACGCGGGAAGTACGGACATGAGCACGGCCTCCTGGGAAACGTTCACAACGAGAAAGCTTCACGCTGCGGATACTTAACAACGTGAAACAACCATGCTCCTGGATATTTCATGTTGTCAAGTATCTGGGTACGATGACGTCCATGGCCACCCCACGGACAGACCCCCTGACGCGCGAAGTCGTCGAGCTGATCGGCAGCGTCGTCGCGCGGTACTACGAGGAGTACGAGCAGGCGGCCGCGCAGCACTCGCTGACCGGCGCCCAGGCCCGGGTCCTCGGACTGCTCTCCCTGGAGCCGGTGCCGATGCGCAAGATCGCCCAGAAGCTCAAGTGCGAGCCGTCGAACGTCACCGGGATCGTCGACCGGCTCGAATCGCGCGGCCTGGTGGAGCGGCGCCCCGACCCGGCCGACCGGCGGGTCAAGCTGGCCGCGCCCACCCCGGAGGGGCTGGACACCGCCCGTCGGCTGCGGGACTCCCTCGACTTCGCCCGCGAGCCGCTCGGACAGCTGACGGTGGTCGAGCGCACGCTGCTGCGGGACCTGCTCAAGCGGATGCTGGGCGAGGACTTGGTGTAACCCGCGCCTACCAGCACCAGAAGAGGACGCAGGTCGTCTTGGCGGGGGCGGGCGTCGGGGACGGGGGCGGCGTCGTCGCCCCGTCGCCGGGGCGGCCCGTGGGCGTGGGACCGGGCGGCGAGGAGCTGTCCCCCGGGGTGGGTTCGCCGGCCGACGGCGAGTCCGACGCGGACGGCGAGTCGGAAGGTGAGGCTTCGTCCGGCGGGCCCGTGGCGCCGCCGTCGGAGCCCTCCGAGCCGTCGCCAACCGAGCCCGGCCCCGAGCCGCCGGAGGCGGCGACCGAGGGCTCGCCCGGGACGGGAGCCCGCGAGCCCGCCGGGGAGACGGAGGCCGGTTTGTCGACCGGGCTCGGCCCGTCGGACGGCCCCGTGCTCAGCGAGGGCACCGGAGGCAGCGACGTCTCGACGACGTCCTCCTCCTCGACCGCGGTGGCGACCCTGCCCTTCTCGGGCGCCAGGGCCAGCTTCGCCATGCTCACCGTTCCGGCCGCGAGCACGATCCCGAGGGTGCCCACCAGGACATTGCGGCCCTTGCGACTGCGCCCGCGCCTGCCCTTGCGCGCGGCCCCTCGCCCGGCCGCGGCGGGCCCGGCGGCGCCCCGGCGCGCGGCACGACGGCCTGCCGAGGGCGCGCGCGGAGGCTCGACGACGTCCAGTTCGTAGACGTGTTCGGCCTCGGCCGCGTACTCGGTGGCACGAGGGGCTTCGTACCGCAGCTCCTCGACGGGGGTTCCGCACCCCGCACAGGCGAGGGCGCCGTTGAGATGCCGTCGGCACTGTTGGCAGTAGTCCATGGCGCCCGCAGGCTACGTGTCCCGCGGACAACACAGGTAGCCGTGAACGTGAGGATCCTGTGAGGGAATCCCGATTCACCGGCGCGCCGTCACCAATCTCCCGCTTCGGGCAGGATGGGCCCATGGAGTCACCGACGAGCGGATCGGGCGGACCACCCGAATCGGGCGGACCCTCCCGTTCCACCCACTCCGCCGGAGCCCCAGGACCCACCGAATCCACGCCATCCGCTCGGTCCGCCCCCTCCGCCGAGCCTTTCGGTCCGCGCGAGTTCCAGCTCGTCCTGCTGCGCCGGATGGCCGACCACCAGCCGGACCTGGCCGAGGACGCGCGGCGCGCCCTGGGCGCCTCCCGCACCGAGATGCGGGAGGCCAACCGGAGGTGGCAGGCATGGACTCGTGCCCGGCGCGGACCGGGTGAACTCCACCGGTACCGTTCGGCGCTCGGCGAGCCCGAGTCCCGCCATGTCGTCGAGGCGTACTCCGCCGAGATCCTGCGGTGGCCCCTGCCGCTCTGGCCCGACCTGCGCTGGGAGGTCGCGATCGGCCCGATCGGCCGCCGCACCCCCACCCAGGTCTGGGGCCGGGGCCTGGTCCGCGCGCCGGGCGCGCCCGCCCCGGAGCTGCGCACGGAGGCCGATCTGCGGCCGTGGAGCTGCACCCTGGCCGAGGTCGGGAACGCCTTCCCGCCGGCCCGCCCGCGCGAGGGCAGCGCGCCCACCCGCCTCCAGCTCGACTTCACCCTCCCCGACGGCACCCGGCGTACGGCCGAGTTCACCTGGGGCCTGTTCCAGCGACTCCTCTGACCTGCCGCCGACCGGAGGCGCACCCCCGGGCGGCTCAGCCCAGCGCGCGCCGCGGACGCCGGAAACGCACGATGCGAACAGAACGCCGAAGCACACCGCGTACCACCTCGCTCCGTGCCGGCACCGCACTCCGGAGGATCTGCCGTGACCGTCAGTCTTGAGCAGCTGCGCCGCTGCCATGTCGCCGTCGACCTGGGCGCCGCCCGCACCCGGGTCTTCGTCAAGGGCGCCGGCCTCGTCGTCGACGAGCCCAGCGTCGCCGCCGTGAACACCCGTACCGGCGCGCTGATCGCCGTCGGCGCGCTGGCCGAGAAGATGACCGGCCGCACTCCGGACTACATCCGGGTCACCCGGCCCGTCTCCGGCGGCACCGTCGTCGACATCGAGATGGCCCAGCGGATGCTCCGCCACCTCCTCGGCGAGAAGCTCCGCCGCCAGCTGCGCCGCAAGCCCCGGCTGCGCGCCGCCGCCTGCACCCCGCACGACAGCGACCCGCTCGCCCAGCGCGCCGCCGTCGAGACCCTGGTCGGCCTGGGAGCGCGACGGGTGGAGCTGGTCGACACCCTGATCGCGGCGGCCGTGGGCTGCGGACTCCCCGTCGAGCAGCCCACCGCCACCATGATCATGGTGTGCGGGGCGGCCACCACCCAGGTCGCGGTGCTGTCGCTGGGCTCGATCGTCACCGCCCAGCGCATCCCGGTCGGCGGCGACGCGATCGACCACGCCGTCATCCAGCACCTGCGCCACCAGCACGAGCTGATGCTGCCCAGCCAGTCGGTCCGCCCGCTGCAGCTGGCCCTCAGCGGCAACGGCCTGACCCTCCAGGGCCCGGCCTCCACCGAGATCCACGGCCGGGACGTCGCGACCGGCCTGGCCCGGTCGGTGACCGTCGACACCGCCGCCGTACGGGACGCCATCCACACCCCCCTGACGGCCGTCCTCGACGGCATCGGCAAGATCCTGCGCGAGTGCCCGCCCGACCTGGTGGCCGATCTCGCCGAACGCGGCATCATGATGGTCGGCGGCAGCGCGCTGCTGCCGGGCCTCGACCAGATGCTCCGCGAGGCGACCGGGATGCCGGTGCACATCGCCGAACGGCCGGACGTGTGCTCGATCCTCGGGCTCGGCGCGATGCTGGAGGGCAAGATCCAGCCGATGGTCCTCGACCCGCTGGACCCGCTGACGGACGCGGAATGACCGCCCCGACGTTCCGATTTCTTCCGCTTGTACGACAATGAACCCATGTCGATCAAGGACGCGGACGGTCCGGCTCCCCGGCTGCCGACTCTGCTCGAAGCGGTCCTCAGCGTCGGCACCGACCTCGAACTGCGGGCCACGCTCCAGCACATCGTGGACTCCGCGGCCGAGCTGACCGGGGCCCGCTACGGTGCGCTCGGGGTCGTCGACCCCGAGCGCCGCCGCGTCACCGAGCTGTTCACGGCCGGATTGACGGAGGCGGAACGGCAGCGGATCGGCCGCCTCCCCGACGGGCGCACCGGGGTCATCGGGGCTCTGCTCCAGGACCCCCGGCCGCTGCGGCTCGACGATCTGACGACCGATCCACGCTCCTGCGGGGTCCCGGCGGGGCATCCCGCGATGCACTCCTTCCTCGGCGTCCCGATCCGCGTGCACACCGAGGTGTTCGGCAATCTCTATCTGACCGAGAAGCGGGGCGGGCCCTTCACCGAGGAGGACATCGCCCTGCTGCGGGTCCTCGCCTCCCAGGCCGGGATCGCGATCGGCAACGCCCGGCTCTACGAGACCGCCCGGCAGCGCGAGCGCTGGATCGAGGGCGCGGCCGCGGTGACGACGGCCCTGCTCACCGGCGAGCCGGCCGAGGACGCGCTGATGACCGTCGCCGAGCGGGCGCGGCTGCTGGCGGACGCCTCGGCCGGGGTCGTCCTGCAGCCCACCGCCGAGGGCGGGATGGAGATCGTGGCCGCCTCGACGGTCGACGACCCCGGGGACCTGATCGGTACGACGATCGCGCCCGGCTCCCCCGTACTCACACAACTGCTCGGCGGGGAGCCGGTGTTCGTCGAGGACTCGGCGACCGATCCCCGGATGACGACGCATGTACGGTCGCGCTTCGGGCCCTCGATGATGCTGCCGCTCCAGAGCGGCGGAAGGCTCATCGGCACCCTCGCCCTGCCCCGGCGGCGCGGCGGCGCTCCGTACTCGGCGGTGGACCGGCTGCTCGCCTCGCAGTTCGCCTCCCAGGCCGCGCTCGCGCTGGTCCTGGCGGACGCGCGGAACGACCGGGAACGGCTCGCGGTGTACGAGGACCGGGACCGGATCGCGCGCGACCTGCACGACCTGGTCGTCCAACGGCTCTTCGCGACGGAGATGATGCTGGAGTCGACCCGGCGGCGGGCGGCGGAGTCCTCCGAGGAGAACGCGCTCCTCGGCCGGGCGGTGGACGAACTCGACTCCACGATCCAGGAGGTGCGGACCACCATCTTCGCCCTCCAGCAGCCACCGGCGGACGCGCCGGCCTCCTTCCGGGGCCGGGTGCTGCGCGAGACGGGCGGCGCGGCGGCCCTGCTCGGCTTCCAGCCCTCGGTCCACTTCTCCGGCGCCGTCGACACCCTCATCGAGCCCGGGGACGCCGACGGGCTCCTCGCCGCCCTGCGCGGCGCGCTGGCGGCGGCCCACCGGCGGCCGGGCGTCACCGCCATCACGGTCGAGGTGGCGATGACGCCGGCCGGCCCGCGGCTGACGGTGGCGGACGACGCACGGCCGCCGACGACGGTGAACTGGCCCTGACCGCCGTCCCAGCGGCATCCCCGCGCGCACCCCGTACGGCGCAGTCCGGCGCGCCCGTCCGGACGGCGCGGACTTGACTGGTGGGGTGGACACCGTCGCGAAGCCCTCCCCAGCCGCGTACCGGAACCTGGTGATGGCCACGATCGGCTTCACGCTCACCTTCTGGGCGTGGGCCCTGATCGCGCCGCTGGCCGGCTGGTACGGCGACCGGCTGGAACTGAACTCCTTCCAGCAGTCGTTGCTGGTCGCCGTCCCCGTCCTGGTCGGCTCCGTCGGCCGGATCCCGGTGGGCGCGCTCACCGACCGCTACGGCGCCAGGCTGATGTTCCCGCTCGTGTCGGCGCTCACGATCGTGCCCGTCCTGCTGCTGATCCCGGCGAAGAACTCGTACGGCGCGATGCTCGCCGTCGGCTTCCTCCTGGGCCTGGGCGGCACGACGTTCGCCATCGGCATCCCGCTGGTCAACTCCTGGTTCCCGCCCGCCGAGCGGGGCCTCGCGCTCGGTGTCTTCGGCATGGGCATGGGCGGGGTGGCCCTCTCCGGCTACTTCACGCCGCGCATCGCCCGGCACGGCGAGGATCTGCCCTTCCTCGTCGTCGCGATCACCCTCGCCGCCTACGCCGTCCTCGCCTTCCTCCTCATCACCGACCGCCCCGACCGGCCGGTCCCCACCGCCTCCCTCGCGTCCCGGCTGGGCAGGGCGGGACGGCTGCGGGTGACGTGGGAGCTGTCGGCGCTGTACGCGATCGGGTTCGGCGGCATCGTCGCCTTCGGCGTGTACCTGCCCACGTACCTGAAGACCTGGTACGCGCTCGACCCGACCGACGCCGGCACCAAGGCGGCCGGGTTCGCTCTGGTGACGGTCGTCTTCCGGCCGTTCGGCGGCTGGCTCTCCGACCGGGTCCACCCGGCGCTCGTCACCGCGGGCGCCCTCGGCCTCGTCGCCCTCTTCGCCATCGTCCAGGCCTTCGACCCGGCCCTGAACCCGGGCGGCACCGTCGCGCTGCTGTGCATGGCCGCCGGGCTCGGCACCGCCAGCGGTTCCGTCTTCGCGCTGGTCGCCCAGGTCACGCCGCAGCCGCAGGTCGGCAGCGTGACGGGCATCGTCGGAGCGATGGGCGGGCTCGGCGGGTTCGTGCCGCCGCTGGTGATGGGCGCGATCTACAGCGCCGAGGACTCGTACTCGATCGGCTTCATGCTCCTGTCCGACCTCGCGCTCGCCGGCTGTGTGTACGCCTACGGCCGGATGCGGACCATCAGGCCCACGGAGGACGCGGGCGGCGGCGGGCGACCGCCCGAGGTGAGCAAGGTCGCAGCGCCCCGCACCTGACGCGCGGGCAGAATGCTTTCGGCATCCCTCGACGCGAGGAGAACGACCGATGAGCGCGCTCTTCCCGGCCCTCGCTGCCGGTCCGGCCCCCGCGGGCGGTTCGGCCGGTGGTGACCGGACCGCGCTGCGCTGCGGCGCCGACGCACTGACGTACGACGAACTGGGCGCGGCCGCGGGCGCGCTGGTCCCCCGGCTGAAGGACGCGGGCCGGGTGGCGGTCTGGGCCACGCCCACCGCGCGGACGGCGGTCGCGGTGGTGGCGGCGCTCCTCGCCGGGGTTCCGGCGGTCCCGCTCAATCCGCGCACCGGCGAGCGGGAACTGGCGCACATCGTCGGTGACAGCGCGCCCGGCCTGGTCCTCGCCGGCGCGGAGGACGACCTGCCCCCGGGGCTCGCGGCCCTGGAGCGGATCGACGTGGACGTGCGGGCCCGGGGCCCGTTGGCGGTGGAGCCGGACTCGGCCGAGTCCGCCGCCCTGGTCGTCTACACCTCCGGCACCACCGGGCCGCCCAAGGGTGTGGTGCTCTCCCGCCGCGCGATCGCCGCCTCGCTGGACGCCCTGGAGGAGGCGTGGGCGTGGACCGCGGACGACGTCCTCGTGCACGCGCTGCCGCTGTTCCACGTCCACGGCCTGATCCTGGGCGTTCTCGGCCCGCTGCGCCGCGGCGGGTCGGTGCGGCATCTGGGCACGTTCTCGGTGCGGGGCGTGGCCGACGCGCTCGGGAAGGGCGGCGGCACGATGCTGTTCGGTGTGCCGACGATGTACCACCGGCTGGCGGACGCGCTGGACGAGGACCCGGCGCTGGTACGGGCGTTGCGCGGGGCGCGGCTGCTGGTCTCCGGCTCGGCGGCGCTGCCCGTCCACGACCACGAGCGGATCGCGGCGGCGACGGGCCGTCAGGTCGTCGAACGGTACGGGATGACCGAGACGCTCATGCTGACGAGCGTGCGCGTGGGCTCGGGCCCGCGGCCCGGGTCGGTGGGGCTGCCCCTGCGGGGCGTGGAGCTGCGGCTCGTGGAGGAGGACGGGACGGAGATCGGGTCGGACGACGGGGAGGCCGTCGGTGAGATCCAGGTCCGGGGACCGAACCTCTTCACGGAGTATCTGAACCGGCCGGACGCCACGGCCGCCGCCTTCGACGGGGACTGGTTCCGCACGGGCGACATGGCGGTCCGGGACCCCGACGGGTCCGTACGGATCGTGGGCCGCAAGGCGACCGATCTGATCAAGAGCGGCGGTTACAAGATCGGTGCGGGAGAGATAGAGAACGCGCTCCTCGACCACCCGGCGGTGCGGGAGGCGGCGGTGACCGGCGAGCCCGACCCGGACCTGGGCGAACGGATCGTGGCCTGGGTGGTCCCGGCGGACGCGGCGCGCCCCCCGGCCGCCGAGGAGCTCGCCGGACATGTGGCGGCCCTCCTCGCCCCGCACAAACGCCCCCGGGCGGTGCGCTTCCTTTCCGCCCTGCCGCGCAACGACATGGGCAAGGTCCTGAAGAAGGCGCTCCCGGAGGCCGGCCGTGGGTGAGCCGGCGGGGGCGGTGGGGCGACCCTCGGCCCGTGAGGCGATCGCGCTGGTCACGGACGACTTCGTGGGCGCGCCGGGTGGCGCCGAGGGGCCGCCGGAACCGGATGGCCCTCTCGCCTGGGCCGGTTACGGCGCCGCACGCGCGCGTGCCCGCGAGCTGACCGGGGAGGACGAGTCCGTCGTCCACGGCACGGCGACGATCGGCGGCCGCCCCTGTGTCCTGGTGGCGTTCGAGTTCGGCTTCCTGGGCGGCTCGCTGGGGCTGGCGGCCGGTGACCGGCTGGTCGCCGCCTACCGCGCGGCCCGGGAGCGGCGGATTCCGCTGGTCTCGCTCGTGGCGACGGGCGGCAGCCGGATGCAGGAGGGCATGGTCGCCCTGACCCAGCTCCAGCGCGTGGCCGCCGAGACGGTACGTCTGAGGGAGTCCGGCGTCCCCCATGTCGCGGTTCTCCGCGACCCCGCGACCGGCGGCGGCTGGGCCACCGTCGGCGCCGGCGCGGACGTCGTCCTCGCCCTGCCCGCCGCCCAGGTCGCCTTCGCGGGCTCCCGGGTCCGCCCCCGGGACGCCGACCCGGCGGCCTACACGGCGGAGGACCAGGCGGCCCACGGCCATGTGGACGCGGTCGTCCCCCCGGAGGAGCTGAGGAGCACGCTGTCCCGCTGGCTCCGCCTCCTGACGGGCGGCCGGGACCCGGCCTCGGCTGACCCGCCCGCCCCCGCTCCGCCGCCCCACGCGCCCGCCGACGCGGCACCGCCCGGAACCGGGTGGGAGGCGGTCGGGCGGGCACGGGACCCGGGGCGGCCCCGGGCCGGGGCGTATCTCGACGCGTACTTCGACGAGCGGGCGGCGATCCGCGGCGACCGGGCCGGCGGGGTGGACCCGGCCGTGGAGTGCGGGTTCGGACTCCACCGGGGGCGGGTCGTCGCCTACGCCGCGCAGGACGGCACGGCGACCAGGCCCGCCGGTTTCCGGACCGTGGCCCGGCTCGTGCGGCTCGCGGCCCGGCTCGGGATCCCCGTGCTGACCCTGATCGACACGCCCGGCGCCGCCAACGACGCCGAGGCCGAGCGGGCCGGGGCCGGCCCCGCCATCGCGGAGGCGTTCGCCGCGATCGCCGAGGCCCGCACTCCCGTCACCTCCCTCCTGATCGGCGAGGGCGGCTCCGGCGGCGCCCTCGCCCTGGCCGCCCCCGGCAACACCTGGGCCACGCCGAGCGGTTACTTCTCGGTGATCGCGCCCGAACTCGCCGCAGCGATCCTCAAGCGCGACGCCACCCATGTCCCGGCGACCGCCGACCAGTTGCGGCTGCGCCCTCAGGACCTGGTCGAACTGGGCGTCGTCCGCGGCATCGTGACCCGCGGCGCGTGACCAGCCGCCGCGCGGTGAGGCCGGTTCAGGCGGTCGGGTCGACGGCGTCGTACCGGCGGAAGCCGCGTCCGTACAGGGCGAGCAGACCGACGGCGAGGACGCAGGCGATTCCGCCGCCGGTGATGGCGACGGCGGGCGAGGTGAGGTCGGCGACCGAGCCGGCCAGGAAGTCGCCGAGCCGCGGGCCGCCCGCGACGACCACGATGAAGACGCCCTGGAGTCTGCCGCGCATCTCGTCCGGGGCGGCGACCTGCATCATCGTGTTCCGGAAGATCATGGAGACGGTGTCGGAGTAGCCGGCCAGGGCGAGGAGGATCAGCCCGAGCCAGAGCTCACGGGTGAGGCCGAAGGCGGCGATCGCGGTGCCCCAGCAGGCGACGGCGAGCAGGATGGCCTGGCCGTGGTGGCGGATGCGGCCCTGCCAGCCGGACAGGACTCCGCCGAGGAGCGCCCCGGCCGCGGGGGCGGCGGCGAGCAGCCCGGTGGTGCGTGCGTCGCCGTCGTACCAGACCACGGCGACGACCGGGAACAGCGCGCGCGGATGGGCGAGGATCATCGCGCAGAAGTCCGAGAAGAACGTCATCCGCAGGTTGGGGCGGGTGGCGAGGAAGCGAAGCCCGTCGAGGACGGAGGCCCGCTTGGTGCCGGTCCGGTCGGGGAGCATGGCGGGCAACCGCCACATCGCGTACAGCGCGGCGAAGAAGGCGACGGCGTCGACGAGGTACGCGGTCTGGTAGCCGGCGACGCCGACGATGAGGCCGCCGAGGCTCGGGCCGACGAGGGTGCCGAACGTCGTCGTCATGGAGTTGAGCGCGTTGGCGGCGCGCAGCTGCTCGGGCGGCAGCAGCCGGGGGATCATCGAGGTGCGGGCGGGCGAGTTGAGCGCGGCGCAGACGGACTGCAGGGCCACGATCGCGTACAGGAACCAGACCCGGTGGAACCCGGCGAACGCGGCCGTGGCGAGCGCGGCGGACAGCACGGCGGAGCCGGCGGCGCTGAACAGCCCCAGCTTGCGGCGGTCGACGGTGTCGGCGATGGCGCCGCCGTACAGCCCGAAGACGATCAGCGGGACGAGCGAGAAGAGGCCCACGAGGCCGACGGAGAACGGCGAGCGGGTGATGTCGTACACCTGGAGCGAGACCGCGAGGGCGGTCATGCCCTGGCCGACCCAGGAGATCGTGTTGCCGAACCAGAGGCGGCGGTAGTGCGCGGAGGTCCGCAGCGGCGTGAGGTCGGCGAAGAGCCGCCGGCGCTCGGGGGCGGGGGCGGGCGCGCTCACGCGACGTCGAACCGGAGCTCGGGCCTGGCCCAGTAGATCCGGCCGGTGGGCGCGACGGTGCCGGTCCGGTGAGCGCCGGTGCGCAGATAGAAGTCCTCGGCGGGCGGATGGGCGACCACCTTGACGGACGCGATCCCGGCCGCGCGGGCCTCCCCGACCATGTGCTCCATGAGCATCCGTCCGATGCCGCGTCCCTGGGCCTCGTCGGCGACGAAGGCGAGGTCGAGCTCGGCCTCGCCGCCGTCCTCCAGGACCAGGGCGTAGAACCCGAGCACCCGATCGCGCTCGTCGACGGCGACGTGCACGCGGTGGTGCTCGATGTACGGACCGCCGACGACGTACCCGTCGACCATCACGGCGTAGTCACCGCGGTAGGCGCCGGATTTCCGGACGAGCCGCGTGAGCCGCTGGGAGTCGTCGGCGGTGGCCCGCCGGAGGGAGAGGGAGGACATGGAAGGGAGTATAGGGGCGAAGGTGTCTTAAGGTCCTTACAATTCTCCCGCTCGCGTGGGCGAGGACCCGCAGGCCGGCCCTCAGCCGCAGGCGGTCAGGTCGTCCGGGTCGACGGTGTCGAGGCGGGCCGCCAGGTCTGCCAGCTGGACGCGCAGCGCGCGGATCTCCTCCAGCGACATGCCCGTCGCGGCGGCGATCCGCCGCGGCACGCCGAGGGCCTTCTCCCGCAGCTCGGCTCCGCTCGCGGTGACCCGGGCGGTGACGGAGCGCTCGTCCTCGGCGCTGCGTCGCCGCTCCACGTATCCGACCGCCTCCAACCGCTTGAGGAGCGGCGACAGCGTGCCCGAGTCCAGCCTCAGACGCTCCCCGATCCCCTTCACCGGCAGTTCACCGTGCTCCCAGAGCACCAGCATCACCAGGTACTGCGGGTAGGTGAGGCCGAGTTCCTTGAGGGCGCCGCGGTAGATCCCGTTGAACGCGCGGGTGGCGGCGTGCAGCGAGAAGCAGATCTGGTGGTCGAGCCGGAGGAAGTCCTCGTCCCGGGCCGTGTCGAGCGTCTCCATGCCTCCAGGTTACGCGAGACCCGATTCAATTGCGCACAACTCAATTGTGCGCTATCAATGACAGGGCACCCCACCGCACACCCGTGGACAGAAAGAGAAGTCACCGATGAACGCGATCTACACCGCCGTCGCCACCGCCAACGGCCGCGAGGGCCGCGCCGTCAGCTCCGACGGCCACATCGACCTCCCGCTCGCCCACCCCCAGGCCCTTGGCGGCAACGGCCAGGGCACCAACCCCGAGCAGCTCTTCGCCGCCGGCTACGCGGCCTGCTTCGCGAGCGCCATGGGTGTGATCGCGCGCCAGGAGAAGATCGACATCACGGACGTCTCGGTGACGGCCGAGGTCAGCATCGGAAAGGACGAGGCCGACAACGGCTTCGGTCTCGGGGTCGTCATGCGTGCCGAGTTCCCCGACCACCTCCAGGGCGAGCCGGGCCGCGAGCTCCTGGAGAAGACCCACGCCTTCTGCCCGTACTCGAAGGCCACCCGCGGCAACATCCAGGTGGACCTCGTCATCGAGTAGTCCCGCGAATCAGCCGTCCGGGCGACGGCACGAAAAACCCCCGGCGTGTCGTACGTGTCGTACGTCACGCCGGGGGCATTGTGGTCGCCGTACAGGTGGAAACGTTCCTGCTTGCGCGACCCCGGGTGGGGCGGGTGGGACTCGAACCCACGGCCGACGGATTATGAGTCCGCTGCTCTAACCGGCTGAGCTACCGCCCCTTGACGGCGTGGCGCGTACATGTGTGCGCGCCGTCTGCCGCAGCATAGCCGCTCATACGATCTCTTGCTGTGGATGGTCGACTACGCCTGACCTTGAGGACTTCCCCCGGCACGCCATGGTTCCCGGAGACAAGAAAGAGGACCCCTAAGGGTCCTCTTTCTCTCTGCTCCCCCGGCTGGACTCGAACCAGCAACCCTCCGGTTAACAGCCGAATGCTCTGCCAATTGAGCTACAGGGGATCGCGCTCCCCCGACTGGACTCGAACCAGTAACCTGCCGGTTAACAGCCGGCTGCTCTGCCAATTGAGCTACAGGGGATTGCTGCGGTTGCACCGAACGTACCCACCTCGGGTGTTCCGGGCGGCGCTCGTTCGCTGCGACACATACATTAGCGCAAGCAGGGGGGTGCTCCGCCAATCGGTGTGCCGTGGGCGCTCGTGGGCACCAGTGAGACATCAGGGAAGCTCCAGGGAAGGGTGGTGCCGCCGTGCGGTACAAGCTGACGTTCGTCGTGGGACTGGCCCTCGGTTACGTCATCGGCACTCGGGCCGGTCGCGAGCGCTACGAGCAGTTGAAGAAGTCGGCACGAGATCTCACCCAGAACCCGGCCGTGCGCAACGCGGCCGAGTCGGCCGCCCAGACCGGGCGCGAGGTCGCGGGCAAGGCGATGCACGTCATGAGCGACAAGGTCGGCGACAAGCTGCCCGCGTCGGTCACCGACCGGGTCCACGCCCTGCGCCGGCACAACGGTCATGTCAACACCAACGCCCCCGAGGACGACTGGGGCACCAGCAACACCTGACGATCCGGTGATCACCCGAGCGGGCGGGGCCCGGCGCCGCGCTCGAAAACGCGTGCCTTACCCCCCGCTCGGTCCCCCTACTCCTCCGCGTGCGGCAGAATCTTCGGCATGGGGATAGTCGCCGGTCTGGACAGCTCTGCTGGTTTCACACGCATCGTCGTCTGCGACGCGGACACGGGAGCCGTACTGCGGCAGGGCCATGCCCCGCATCCCGGCGAGCCGAAGGCCGCCGACGTCGATCCACAGGCCTGGCTGCTCTCGCTCGGTGAGGCGGCGTCCGGCGGGCTCCTCGAAGGCGTCCAGGCCATCGGCGTCTCCGCCCAGCAGCACGGGCTCGTACCGCTCGACGCGCAGGGCGGCCTGGTGCGGCCCGCCATGGTCGGCAACGACAAGCGGGCGCAGGTGGCCGCCGCCGACCTCGTCGAGGCCCTCGGCGGACGGCAGGCCTGGGCCGAGGCCGTCGGGTCGGTCCCGCAGGCCGGTCAGCCCGTCGCCAAGCTGCGCTGGCTGGCCCGCACCGAGCCGGAGAACGCCCAGCGTGTCGCGATGATCCTCCAGCCGCACGACTGGCTGGTCTGGCAGCTGCTCGGGCGGCCCGTGCGGCGCACCACCGACCGCGGCGCCGCGTCGGCGACCGGCTACTGGTCGGCCGGCTCCGGCTCCTACCGCCCCGACCTGGTCGAGCTGGCCCTCGGCCACCAGGCCGTACTGCCGGAGGTCCTCGGCCCCGCCGATGCCGCCGGCACTACCCCCGAGGGGCTGCTGATCTCCGCCGGCACGGGCGAGACGATGGCCGCCGCCTTCGGGCTCGGCCTCGGGCCCGGCGACGCGGTCGTCTCCCTCGGCGCCTCCGGCTCCGTGATGGCGGTGCACCACCAGGCGCTCGCCGACCCGCAGGGCATGATCACCTCCTTCGCCGACGCGACCGGCATGCACCTGCCGGTGGTGCACACCTCCAACGCGGTACGGGCGCTGCGCGGCAGCGCCGAGATGCTGGGCGTGGAGAACCTGGAGGAGCTGTCGGCGCTCGCTCTGAAGTCGACGCCCGGCGCCTCGGGCCTGGTCCTCCTGCCCTACCTGGAGGGCGAGCGGACCCCGCGGCTGCCGCACACCGCCGGCACGCTCAGCGGTCTGCGCCGCGAGTCCATGAAGCCCGAGCACTTCGCGCGGGCCGCCTTCGAGGGCATGCTCTGCTCGCTCGCCGACGCCATGGACGTGCTGCGCGGCCGGGGCGTCGAGGTGCGCCGGGTGTTCCTGCTCGGGGCGGCGGCCGAGCTGCCCGCCGTCCAGGCCCTCGCGCCGGCGGTCTTCGGCGCGCAGGTCGTCGTCCCCCAGCCGGCGGACTACACCGCGCTCGGTGCGGCCCGGCAGGCCGCGTGGGCGCTCGGGGTCTCCCGGGGCACGCTCTCGCCGGCCGCGCCCCCGGCCTGGCAGGGCGCGGCGGCCCAGATCTTCGAGCCCGGCGAGGAACTGGCGGTGGGTCAGGCGGTGCGACAGCAGTACGCGGCGACCCGGGACCAGATCCACCCGGGCGCGTTCGGCTCCTGAACACGCGCCTAAACCAGTCGTAACGTCCGCGGGGCGCGGGCGATAGTAGAACCCGTGCTCATAAGACTTCTCCGAACCCATCTCGGACCGTACAAGAAGCCCATCGCCCTGCTGGTGCTCCTGCAGCTGCTGCAGACCTGCGCCTCCCTCTACCTGCCCACCCTGAACGCCGACATCATCGACAACGGTGTCGTGAACGGGGACACCGGCTACATCCTGCGCTTCGGTGCGCTGATGATCGCGGTCTCCGTGCTGCAGGTCGTCTGCAACGTCGGGGCGGTGTACTACGGGGCACGGACCGCCTCCGCGCTCGGCCGGGACGTGCGCGCCGCTGTCTTCGAGCGGGTGCAGTCCTTCTCGGCCCGGGAGGTCGGCCAGTTCGGCGCGCCCTCGCTGATCACCCGTACGACCAATGACGTCCAGCAGGTGCAGATGCTGGTCCTGATGGCGTTCACCCTGATGGTCTCCGCGCCCATCATGTGTGTCGGCGGCATCATCATGGCGCTGGGGCAGGACGTGCCGCTGTCGGGTGTGCTGCTCGCCGTGGTGCCGGTCCTGGGCATCGCGGTGTCGCTCATCGTGAAGAGGATGCGGCCGCTGTTCCGGACCATGCAGGAGCGGCTCGACACGGTGAACCGGGTGCTGCGCGAGCAGATCACCGGCAACCGGGTGATCCGGGCGTTCGTGAAGGACGACTACGAGCGCGAGCGGTTCAAGGGGTCGAACACCGAGCTGACCGATGTGTCGATGGCGACCGGACGGCTGATGGCGCTGATGTTCCCGACCGTGATGACGGTCGTGAACGTCTCCAGCGTCGCGGTGGTCTGGTTCGGGGCGCATCGCATCGACAGCGGCGGGATGGAGATCGGCGCGCTGACCGCCTTCCTCGCCTATCTGATGCAGATCGTGATGGCCGTGATGATGGCCACCTTCATGTTCATGATGGTGCCGCGCGCCGAGGTGTGCGCCGAGCGCGTCCAGGAGGTCCTCTCCACCGACAGCAGTGTCGTACCGCCCGCGGAGCCGGTGCGCGAGCTGCGGCGGCGGGGGCATCTGGAGGTACGGGGCGCCGACTTCCGCTACCCGGGTGCCGAGGAGTCCGTCCTCAAGGAGATCGAGCTGGTCGCCCGGCCTGGCGAGACGACCGCGATCATCGGCTCGACGGGCAGCGGCAAGTCCACCCTGCTGGGTCTGGTGCCGCGGCTGTTCGACGTGACCGGCGGCGAGGTGCTCGTCGACGGGGTGGACGTGCGCAGGCTCGATCCCGGGCTGATGGCGCGGACGGTCGGGCTCGTCCCGCAGAAGCCGTATCTGTTCTCCGGGACGGTGGCGACGAATCTGCGGTACGGAAATCCCGACGCGACCGACGAGGAGCTGTGGCACGCGCTCGAGGTCGCTCAGGCGGCCTCGTTCGTGAAGAAGCTGGACGCCGGGCTGAACGCGCCGATCGCGCAGGGCGGGACCAATGTGTCCGGCGGACAGCGCCAGCGGCTCGCGATCGCCCGGACGCTGGTGCAGCGGCCTGAGATCTATCTCTTCGACGACTCGTTCTCGGCGCTCGACTACGAGACGGACGCCCTGTTGCGGGCCGCGCTGGCCGAGGAGACGGCGGACGCGACCGTGGTGATCGTCGCCCAGCGGGTGTCGACCATCCGGGAGGCCGACCGGATCGTGGTCCTCGACGAGGGCCGGGTCGTCGGCACCGGACGCCACCACGAACTGATGGCGGGCAATGAGACGTACCGGGAGATCGTGCTCTCCCAGCTGACCGAGGCGGAGGCAGCCTGATGGCCGGTCCTGGCGGACGAATGATGGCCGGCGGCGGCCCCGACCAGCGGTCCATGGACTTCAAGGGGTCCGGCAAACGGCTGCTGAAGGCCCTGGCGCCCGAGCGGGGCGCGCTGTGGCTGATGCTGATCGCCTGTCTGCTCAGCGTGGCGGGCGCGGTGGTCGGGCCGAAGATCCTCGGCAAGGCGACCGACCTGGTCTTCGCGGGCGTGGTAGGACGGCAGATGGCCGACGGCACCACCAAGGCGCAGGCGCTCGACGCGCTGCGGGCCAAGGGCGACCACGGGATGGCCGACATGCTGTCCGGGGTCGACTTCACCCCCGGTCAGGGCATCGACTTCACGGCGGTCGGCCATGTCCTGCTGTGGGCGCTGGCCATCTATGTGGCGGCCGGGCTGCTGATGCTGGTCTCCACCCGGATGTCGATCAAGGTGATCAACCGGACGGTCTACCGGATGCGGGAGGACGTCCAGGCGAAGCTGGCGCGGCTTCCGCTGTCGTACTTCGACAAGGCCAAGCGCGGCGAGGTGCTCAGCCGGGCGACCAACGACATCGACAACATCTCGCAGACGCTCCAGCAGTCGATGGGGCAGCTGATCAACTCGCTGCTCACCATCGTCGGCGTCCTCGCGATGATGTTCTGGATCTCGCCGCTGCTCGCGCTGGTGGCGCTGGTGACCGTGCCGGTGTCGGTCGTCGTGGCGACGCGGATCGGCAAGCGCTCGCAGCCGCACTTCGTGCAGCAGTGGAAGTCCACGGGCAAGCTCAACGCCCATGTGGAGGAGATGTACACCGGTCACGCGCTGGTGAAGGTCTTCGGGCGGCAGGAGGAGTCGGCCGCCGGCTTCCGGGAGCAGAACGAGGCGCTGTACGAGGCCGGGTTCAAGGCGCAGTTCAACAGCGGTGTCATGCAGCCGGTGATGTTCTTCATCTCGAACATCAACTATGTGCTGGTCGCCGTGGTCGGCGGGCTGCGCGTCGCGAGCGGCACGCTGTCGATCGGCGATGTGCAGGCGTTCATCCAGTACTCACGGCAGTTCTCGATGCCGCTGACGCAGGTGGCGTCGATGGCGAACCTGGTCCAGTCGGGGGTCGCCTCGGCGGAGCGGATCTTCGAGCTCCTCGACGCCGAGGAGCAGAAGCCGGACGCCCCGGTGAGCGAGCGAAGCGAGACGGGGGCGCCCCCGGCCGGAGGCTGGGGGAACCCGTCCGAGGTCAAGGGCAAGGTCGCCCTGGAGCGGGTGTCCTTCCGCTACGAGCCGGAGAAGCCGCTCATCGAGGATCTGTCGCTGACGGTGGAGCCGGGCCAGACGGTCGCGATCGTCGGCCCGACGGGCGCGGGCAAGACCACGCTGGTCAACCTGCTGATGCGGTTCTACGAGACGACGGGCGGGCGGATCACGCTCGACGGCGTCGACGTGGCGGAGATGCCGCGCGACGACCTGCGGGCCGCGATCGGCATGGTCCTCCAGGACACCTGGCTGTTCGGCGGGACCATCGCCGACAACATCGCGTACGGCGCGGCCGGGGAGGTCACCCGGGAGCGGATCGAGGAGGCGGCGCGGGCCGCGCACGCCGACCGGTTCATCCGTACGCTGCCCGACGGGTACGACACCGTCCTCGACGACGAGGGCTCGGGCGTCAGCGCGGGTGAGAAGCAGCTGATCACCATCGCGCGGGCGTTCCTGTCCGATCCGGTGATCCTGGTCCTCGACGAGGCGACCAGCTCGGTCGACACCCGTACGGAGGTGCTGATCCAGAAGGCGATGGCGCGTCTGGCGCACGGACGGACGAGCTTCGTCATCGCGCACCGGCTCTCCACCATCCGGGACGCGGACGTGATCCTGGTGATGGAGAACGGCTCGATCGTGGAGCAGGGCACGCACGACGAGCTGTTGACGGCGGGCGGGGCGTACGCCCGGCTGTACGCCGCGCAGTTCGCCCAGGCGGTCGCCGAGGTCGACTGAGGCACATCAGTCGAGGTAACCGCGCAGTTGGTCGGCGAAGGCGTGGTCCCGCAGCTTGTTGAGGGTCTTGGACTCGATCTGGCGGATGCGTTCGCGTGTCACGCCGAAGAGCCGTCCTATCTCCTCCAGGGTGCGGGGCCTGCCGTCGTCGAGGCCGTAACGGAGCTGGACGACCTTGCGTTCGCGCTCGCCGAGGGTGGAGAGGACCGCCTCCAGGTGCTCGCGCAGCAGCAGGAAGGCGGCGGACTCGACGGGGGACGCGGCGTCGCCGTCCTCGATCAGGTCGCCGAGCGCGACGTCGTCCTCCTCGCCCACGGGGGCGTGCAGGGAGACCGGTTCCTGGGCGAGCCGCAGCACTTCGCCGACCCGCTCGGGGGGCAGGTCGAGCTGGGCGGCGACCTCTTCCGCGGTGGGTTCGCAACCGCGCTCCTGGAGCATCCGGCGCTGGACGCGGACGACCCGGTTGATCAGTTCGACGACGTGGACGGGGACGCGGATGGTCCGGGCCTGGTCGGCGAGGGCCCGGGACATCGCCTGGCGGATCCACCAGGTCGCGTACGTCGAGAACTTGAAGCCGCGGGCGTAGTCGAACTTCTCCACGGCCCTGATCAGGCCCAGGTTGCCCTCCTGGACCAGGTCGAGCATGGTCAGACCGCGCCCGACGTACCGCTTGGCGACGGAGACGACCAGGCGCAGATTGGCCTCGATGAGCCGTCGTTTGGCCATCCGGCCCATGACGACGAGCCGGTCCAGATCGAGCGCCAGCTGGGAGTCCAGGTCGGCGGCCGAGGCCAGCCTCTCCTCGGCGAAGAGCCCGGCCTCCACCCGGCGGGCGAGTTCGACCTCCTCGGCGGCGGTGAGCAGCGGGATGCGGCCTATCTCCCGCAGGTACTGGCGGAAGAGGTCGGAGGAGGGCCCGTTCCCTCCGGGATCGGCCCGTCGGGGGATGGGGGACTCGGGCGGCTCGGGGGACTCGTCGACGAAGTCGTCGGGGTCGGCCGCCTCCGGGTGGCCGGCGGCCGGGCGCTGTTCGGGCACGACAGGGGTCGGGGGCAGGGTCCGGGTCTGCACGGGGGCGACCTCCAGGGTGATCGCTGCCGGATCGGGGGCGTGCGGCAGCGGGACGGGGGCGGCCGGGCCGCTGTTCTCCGTCCCGTACACAATGACCGGAACCGCGGGGGTGATCGGCCCATGGTCGATGGACCGGCCGCGCTCCGAGGACTCGGGCACCGGACCCAGTGTGGGGTACGACACATCGCCGCCACGAGGGGCGTGCGGTGACTTTTTGAGTCCGGACGACTACGAAGGGGGACTTCGCCCGATGGACCGGCGGGGCTACGAGCGGCGACGGTCGGAGCGCCGAGGACGTCCGGAGGGGCGCCGCCCGACGACCGGGCGCTGAGCGGGATGCTCTTCGACCCGGCGCTGTGACACGTCGCGTATTACAGCGCCGCGGCTCCGTTGTTCCGCAGCGACTGGCCGTACTGGGTGAGCACCCACAGCTCGTTCTGTACGGCCGCGAGCCGCTCCGGGTCGCCGTTCGCGCCCAGGCGGGCCAGGGTGCCCTGGATGTCGCGGATGCGGCGGTCGACGGCGCGCAGGCGGACCGTGACGAGCTGGTCGCCGGCGTAGTTCTCGTCGACGGTCTTGGCGAAGATCGCCTCGACGGCGAGTTCGGTGACGAGCGCGCGGACGGTGTCGTTGGGCGCGGCCTCGCGGACGGCGGCCAGATAGTCGGCGGGGGCGCCGGTCGCGCCGCCCGCGTCCTGGATGCACTGGCGCACGGCGGCGTAGGGCGGGGCCGTGAACTCGTCGATGCCGTACGCGTCGAAGGCCGGGGAGACCAGTTCGGGGCGCTGGAGGGCCAGCTTGAGCAGCTCGCGCTCGGTGCGGTGGGCGGGGCTGCGCAGATTGAGCGCGGGGCCGGCCTGGGCGGCGGGCGCCTGCATCGGCGGGGCCGCCTGGCGGTTGCGGTCGGCGGGCGCCGGGCCGCGTCCACCGCGGTCGCGCGACCAGCGGGCGATCTGGGCGACGCGCTTGACGACGAACTGGGTGTCGAGGATGCCGAGCATGCCGGCGAGCTGGACGGCGACCTCGTGCTGCGAGGCGATGTTCTTGATCCGGGCGACGATCGGCGCGGCCTCGTCGAGGGCGGCGGCGCGGCCGGCCGGAGTCTCCAGGTCGTAGCGGTTCACGATCTGCCGCAGGGCGAACTCGAAGAGCGGGGTGCGTGGCTCGACGAGTTCGGCGACGGCCTGGTCGCCCTTGGCGAGGCGCAGCTCGCAGGGGTCCATGCCGTCGGGGGCGATGGCGATGTAGGTCTCGGCGGCGAACTTCTGGTCGTCCTCGAAGGCGCGCAGGGCGGCCTTCTGGCCGGCGGCGTCGCCGTCGAAGGTGAAGATCACCCGGGCGGAGCCGTTGTCCATCAGGAGCCGGCGAAGGATCTTGATGTGGTCGCCGCCGAAGGCTGTGCCGCAGGTGGCGATGGCGGTGGTGACGCCGGCGAGGTGGCAGGCCATGACGTCGGTGTAGCCCTCGACGACGACGGCGCGGCTGACCTTGGCGATGTCCTTCTTCGCCAGGTCGATGCCGTAGAGGACCTGGGACTTCTTGTAGATCGGGGTCTCGGGGGTGTTGAGGTACTTGGGGCCGTTGTCGTCGTCGCGCAGCTTGCGCGCGCCGAAGCCGACGACCTCGCCGCCGACGTCCCGGATCGGCCACATGAGCCGGCCGCGGAAGCGGTCGATGGGGCCACGTCGGCCGTCCTGGGAGAGCCCGGAGAGGATCAGCTCCTTGTCGGAGAAGCCCTTGCCGCGCAGGAAGCGGGTGAGGTGGTCCCAGCCGGCCGGGGAGTATCCGACGCCGAAGTGCTCGGCGGCGGCCTGGTCGAAGCCGCGCTCGGCGAGGAACTTGCGGCCGATCTCGGCCTCGGCGCCGCCGAGTTGGTCGGCGTAGAACTGGGCGGCGGCCTTGTGGGCCTCGACGAGGCGGATCCGCTCGCCGCGCTGGTGGCCGGGGTTGTAGCCGCCCTCTTCGTACCGCAGGGTGATGCCCGCCTTGGCGGCGAGGCGCTCGACCGTCTCCGAGAAGGAGAGGTGGTCGATCTTCATCACGAAGGCGATCGTGTCGCCGCCCTCCTGGCAGCCGAAGCAGTGGAACAGGCCCTTGCTGGGGCTGACCTGGAAGGAGGGCGACTTCTCGTCGTGGAAGGGGCAGAGGCCCTTGAGGTTGCCGCCGCCGGCGTTGCGCAGCTGGAGGTACTCGGACACGACGGCGTCGATCGGGACCGCGTCCCGTACCGCCTTCACGTCGTCATCGTTGATCCTGCCTGCCACGCGTGAAGTCTACGGGGGGTCCGGGGGGTCGCCCCCCGGGAAGACACCGCCGGTGTGGGGGAGGCTTTCAGAGCAGACTCTCCAGGGGTACGGAGGGGTCCGCGAGGGCATCGGTGTCCACCGGGGACTGGGCACGGACGAGCCGCTGGACGGCCTCTGTGACGTCCCACACATTCACGTTCATCCCGGCGAGCACCTTGCGGTCCTTGAGCCAGAAGGCGATGAACTGCCGCTTGCCGACGTCGCCGCGCAGGACGACCTGGTCGTACGCCCCGGGCGGCGCCCAGCCCGAGTACTCCATGCCGAGGTCGTACTGGTCGGAGTAGAAGTACGGGACGCGGTCGTAGGAGACCGGCTGCCCGAGCATGGCGCGGGCGGCGGCGGGGCCGCCGTTGAGGGCGTTGGCCCAGTGCTCGACGCGCAGCCGGGTGTGCAGCAGCGGGTGGTGGGCGGCGGCGACGTCGCCGGCCGCGTAGATCTCCGGGTCGGAGGTGCGCAGGGACTCGTCGACGGCGATGCCGCCGCCGTGGGCGCGGTCGACGAGGTTGAGGCCGGCGGTCTCGGCGAGGGCGGTGCGCGGGGCGGCGCCGATGGCGGCGAGGACGGCGTGGGCGGGGTGCTCCTCGCCGTCGTCGGTGCGGACGGCGAGGACCATGCCGTCCTGGCCGACGATCTCGGTGAGCCGGACGCCGAAGTGGAAGCGGACGCCGTGCTCGGCGTGCAGGTCGGCGAAGAGCTGGCCGAGCTCGGGGCCGAGGACGTGGTGGAGCGGGGTGGGTTCGGACTCGACGACGGTGACCTCGGCGCCGTAGCCACGGGCCGCGGCGGCGACCTCCAGACCGATCCAGCCGCCGCCGGCGATCACCAGATGACCGTTGTCGCGGCCGAGGGCGGCCAGGACGTGGCGGAGCCGGTCGGCGTGGGCGAGCCGGCGCAGGTGGTGGACGCCGGCCAGTCCGGTACCGGGGATGTCGAGGCGGCGCGGCTCGGCGCCGGTGGCGAGGAGGAGCCGGTCGTAACGGATGACGGTGCCGTCGCCGAGGCGTACGGTGCGGGCCTCGCGGTCGACGGCGGTGACGGGCTGGCCGAGGTGGAGCTCGATGTCGTTGCGCGCGTACCAGGCGGGCTCGTGGACGAAGACGGTGTCCCGCTCCTCCTTGCCGGTGAGGTAGCCCTTGGAGAGCGGTGGGCGTTCGTAGGGGTGGTCGCGTTCGTCGCCGATGAGGATCACCCGGCCGTTGAACCCCTCGTCGCGGAGAGTCTCCGCCGCCTTGGCCCCGGCGAGTCCTCCGCCGACGATGACGAAGGTCAGATCTGCGTCGACCACGTTGATTCCTCCTCGTTGCGACCGGTTCCACGCTACGCCTCCGGGCGTTCGGCGAGCCGTACCGCCCCGAGCCCCCGAACGAGCGTCCCGCACGCAGGGTGATGGCGGAAGGGGGCGAGGCGGGAGTGTCCGGCCAAGATCCGCCGGGCGCCCTACCGGCCGTGGAGGCGGAGGCGGGCGTGGAGGGTGCGGGCGGAGGCGTCGGTCAGGGAGGAGATCTGGTCGATGATCACCCGCTTGCGCGCGCGGTCGTCGCCCGCGGTGTCGAACAGGGCGCGGAACTGCGGGTCGAGGCCCTCGGGTGCGCGGGCGGTGAGCGCCTCGGCGAGTTCGGCGAGGACGATGCGCTGGTCGGCGCGGAGGACTTCCTGCTCGGCGCGCTGCATGACGTACCGGTCGGCGACGGCCTTGAGGACGGCGCATTCGTTGCGGGTCTCGCGGGGGACGACGAGTTCGGCGTCGTACCGCGTGAGGCGGCCGGTGCCGTACCGCGAGCGGGTGGCGCCCTCGGCGGCGAGACAGAAACGGCCGATCAGCTGGCTGGTGGCGTCCTTGAGGCGGGCCTGCGCGACGGCCGATCCGTCGTACCCGTGCGGCCACCACTCCTGCTCGACCAGGCGGTCGAGGGCGTCGGCGAGCTCCTGCGGGTCGGTGTCGCGCGGTACGTAACGGCCGATGGCGACGGTCCAGATGTCGGCGCGCTCGGGCTCGGAGAAGAGCATGTTCGGGTCGATGTGTCCGGCGTGCAGTCCGTCCTCGAAGTCGTGGACGGAGTAGGCCACGTCGTCGGACCAGTCCATGACCTGGGCCTCGAAGCACTTGCGGTGCTCGGGGGCGCCTTGCCGGGCCCAGTCGAAGACGGGGAGGTCGTCCTCGTACACGCCGAACTTGGGCGAGTGGGGGTCGTCGGGGTGGCCGCCGCGCGGCCAGGGGTACTTGGTGGCGGCGTCCAGGGCGGCGCGGGTGAGGTTGAGGCCGACGCTGACGAGGTCTCCGGTGGCGTCCTGGACGAACCGCTTGGGTTCGATCCGGGTGAGGAGGCGGAGCGACTGGGCGTTGCCCTCGAAGCCGCCGCAGTCCTTGGCGAAGTCGTTGAGGGCCTGCTCGCCGTTGTGTCCGAAGGGCGGGTGGCCCATGTCGTGGGAGAGGCAGGCGGCTTCGACGAGGTCGGGGTCGCAGCCGAGGGCGGCACCGAGTTCGCGGCCGATCTGGGCGCACTCCAGGGAGTGGGTGAGCCGGGTGCGGGGGCTGGCGTCCCAGGCGTGGCCGCGGGTGCCGGGGGTGACGACCTGGGTCTTGCCGGCCAGCCGTCGCAGGGCGCTGGAGTGCAGCACGCGCGCGCGGTCGCGCTGGAAGGCGGTGCGCCCGGGGCGCTTGTCGGGCTCCTCGGCCCAGCGTTCGGTCGCGGTGTCGTCGTAGCCCGGGGTGTCCGTGATGCCTTCCATGCACCGAAGGTAACCGCCGGGACCGACAGACATGCCCTCAAGCGGAGGCGAGTTCCCGTGGGGAGGCGGAGGCGGGCATGGCCAGGGAGCGGTCGTAGCGGTGGAGGATCAGGCGGGCCAGGGCGGGGTGGGCGCCGAGGGGGGCGGCGGCGATCCAGGGGGCGTGGGCGGCGGTGCGGGTGGCGAAGAGGCCGGGGGCGGTGAAGCAGGAGGCGACGGCGATCCGGTGCCGGCCGCGGGCGGCGAGGAGGCGCAGGGCGTCGGGGACGGTGGGGGTGGCGGCGGAGGCGTACGCGGGGACGACGGGCACGTCGCCGAGGCGTTCGCCGAGGAGGGCGGCGGTGCGACGGATGTCGGCGAGGGACTCGGGGTCGCGGGAGCCCGCGGCGGCGAGCACGACGGCGGCGGAGCGCGAGGCGCTGTCCCGCGGGGTCCAGCCGGCCTCGGCGAGCCGGTCCGCGAGGGCCTCGACGAGCAGCGGGTGCGGGCCGAGCGGGGCGGCGATCCGGGTCCGTACGGCGGGCGCGGTGGCAGCGGCGGCGGGCAGGTCGTGCTTGACGTGGTAGCCGCGGCCGAAGAGGAGCGGCACGAGTACGGCGTCCCGGCCGCCCTCCTCGGTGAGAGCGGCGAGGGTGTCGGTGAGGAGCGGGGCGTTCAGCTCGACGTGGGCGAGGCGGACGTCGAGGCCGGGCCGGAGTTCGCGGACCCGGTCGAGCAGCAGGGCGAGGGTGGCGCGCGCCCGGGGGTCGCGGCTGCCGTGGCCGACGGCTATGAGGGTGGGGGCGGTGCCGCTCATGAGCCCGCGCGTTTCGTCGGAGTACTCGTGGGCGGCGTCGGTTCGCCGGCCGGGGCGTCCGGTCGGGCGCATCTGGCTCAGCTGGACGCCGAGCTGCGCCGTGATCCGGCCGAGCAGGTCGGCGGTGCTGTCGAACGTGCTGTCCGGCTCCGTCATGCACCGATCCTGACGGCGGCACGTTGCCTGCCCGTTGCGCGGGCGTCACGAGTGTTTACCGCGCCCTCACCCCGCGCCCCTGTGTCGTGTCAGGCGCCGGTGTCCAGCCAGACGCGCAGCGGGCCGATCTCCTCGAAGCCGACGGAGAGGGCGGGCGCCAGGTCGTCCCCCGATTCGTAGCCGACGGCGGGGACGCCGTCGTCCACCAGCCCCAGGCAGCCGGTCCACACGTCGGCCGGGTCGGTGCCCTCGGCGGCGAAGAGGTTGGAGAGGCCGGTCACGGGGCCGCTGTCGCTGAGCACCGCTCCGCCGACGATCCGGCCGTCCGTGCCGTAACCGGCAACCACGCGCGTCGCCGGGTCGGCGAGCAGCTCGGGGCGGAACAGGGCGGCCTCGTCCGGGGCGTCGCCGCTCCAGGCGGCCGCCCAGGCGGCCAGCTCCTCCGGGGCGCGGACCGGGCGCCACGACGCGATCGGCGGGGGAAGGGGGAGCCCGGCCGGCCGGTGGATCCACCGGGCCTCGAACAGGAGCCGGAAGCCTTCGTCCGCCAGGTCGAGGCGGGCGAAGCTGTCCTTGACCGAGGCGCCGGGGGTGTCGCGGTCGATGCCGTCGAGGACGTCGCGTACCGACGCGTCGGCGGTGAGCGTCACGGCGTCGGGGTAGTACGGCGGGGTGCGGCGGCCGCTGGTCCAGGTCCGCGGGCCGAAGGCCCCGGGCCGGCCGTGGGCACGGCACATCGTCTCGCACCACTCGGCGTTGTTGCGGACGGCTTCGGTGATCATGCGGGGATGGTACGGCCGCCCTCCGAACCACCACCCCTCCTTTTCAGACCTTCCATAGTGCGGAATATATTTTCCACTATGAGAAGGTCTTCCTCCGCTCTCCCGACGCTCCCCCGGCGCGTGGTCGCCGAACTCGTCGGCACCGCCGCCCTGGTGGCCGTCATCATCGGGTCCGGCATCCGCGCCGGTGATCTGAGCCAGGACATCGGCGTGCGCCTGCTCGCCAACTCGCTCGCCTCCGCCATCGGGCTCGGGCTGCTCATCACACTCTTCGGCCCCCTGTCCGGCGGCCATCTCAACCCGGTCGTCACCCTCTCCGACTGGTGGTCCCGCCGGGGCGAGGACGGCGCCCCGGGCGTCCGCGAGGTCGGCCTCTACCTCGCCGCCCAGCTCGCGGGGGCCGTCACCGGCGCCCTGCTGGCCGAGGCGATGTTCGGGCGGACGCCGGGGGCCTGGTCCACCCAGGCGCGGTCGGAACCGCACCTCCTGCTCGGCGAGACCGTCGCCACCATGGGGCTCGTCCTGCTCATCGAGGGCCTGCGCCGCGCGGGCCGCGCCACGTTCGCCCCCGTCGCCGTCGCCGGATACATCCTGGCGGCGATCTGGTTCACCTCCTCGGGCTCCTTCGCCAACCCCGCGGCCACCGTCGGCCGCGCCTTCTCCGACTCCTTCACCGGCATCGCCCCCGGCTCGCTGCCCGGCTTCATCGGCGCGCAGCTCCTCGGCACCCTGCTCGGCATCGCCCTCGCGGCCGCGCTCCACGGCCCCGGGCACGGGCCCGGGCGCCGCCCCGGCGAACCGAACGGTCCCGTTCTGCGTCGAACACGTCGAACGGGGTGACGGGGCGGGCGAGATCCACGGAGGTTGGTCCATGCGAGGTGTACGGGTGCGGGTGCGGTTCCCCGCCCGGTCGACGCGGGTGTACGCCCGGATGATCCGGGTGTGCGCCCGGCTGGTCCGGTTCCTCGCCCGGCTGGGCGGAGCCGTCCGGCTCCCCCGCGCCACCCGGGCCCGCCGCCGGACCGCCCAGGCCGTCATGCTCGGCGCCGTCCTCGCGCTCGCCCCGGCCACCTGGACGCACGCCGTCGCCGACAGCCGGCTCCGTACCACCGCCGACGTGCCCGCGCGGGACGTCGCCGTCGTCTTCGGCGCCGGCCTGTGGAAGGGCCGCCCCACGCCGTACCTCGCGCACCGGCTCGACACCGCCGCCGAGCTCCACCGCTCGGGCAAGGTGAAGGTCGTCCTCGTCACCGGCGACAACAGCCGGGCCGAATACGACGAGCCGGACGCCATGCGCGCGTACCTCACCGCACGCGGGGTGCCGGACGACCGGATCGTCAGCGACTACGCCGGCTTCGACACCTGGGACTCGTGCGTCCGCGCCAAGAAGATCTTCGGCGTCGACCGGGCCGTCCTCGTCACCCAGGACTTCCACGTCGAACGGGCCGTGGCCCTCTGCGGAGCGGCCGGCGTCGAGTCGTACGGCGTCGGGGTCGCCGAACCCCACGACGCCACCTGGTACTACGGCGGCGCCCGGGAGCTGTTCGCGGCCGGCAAGGCGGCCCTGGACGCCGCGCTGCGCCCCGACCCGCGCTTCCTCGGCGACCGGGAGCCGGGCGTGACGGAGGCGCTGGCCTCGGCGCGGTAGCCCTCACCCCGGGGCGGGCCGCCGGCTGAGCACGATGCACCGTTCCCGTAATCCGGCGCGACCCCGGCCGTAACACGCCCGTCGCACGCTCTGGTACATGTCCGAGGCTGTCACCACCCCCACGCACTGCCCCTACTGCGCCCTCCAGTGCGGTATGTCGCTGAGCCCCAAGGCGGGCTCCGTGGAGGTGGTCGACCGCACCGACTTCCCCGTCAACCGGGGCGCGCTCTGCGGCAAGGGCCGCACCGCCCCGGCCGTACTCTCCTCCCGGGTCAGGCTGACCGAGCCCCTGGTCCGATGCCCTGACACGGGTGCTCTGAAGCCCGCCACCTGGGAGGAGGCACTCTCCGCCGTCGCCGACGGCCTGCGCCGAACCCGCGCCGACCACGGTGCCGATGCCGTGGGGGTCTTCGGCGGCGGCGGCCTCACCAACGAGAAGGCGTACGCCCTGGGCAAGTTCGCCCGGCTCGTCCTCGCCACCTCACAGATCGACTACAACGGCCGCTTCTGCATGTCGTCGGCCGCGGCCGCGCACCACAGGGCGTTCGGGCTCGACCGGGGCCTGCCCTTCCCCCTGGAGGACATCCCGCGCACCGGCTGTGTGATCCTCGTCGGCTCCAACCTCGCCGAGACCATGCCGCCCGCGCTGCGCTACCTCACCGAGCTGAAGGAGAACGGCGGGAAACTGATCGTCGTCGATCCGCGCCGCACCCGGACCGCCGAGCACGCCGATCTCCATCTCGCGCCGCGCCCCGGCACCGACCTGGCACTCGCGCTCGGGCTGCTCCACCTGGTCGTGGCCGAGGGCCGCACGGACGAGGAGTTCATCCGGGAACGCACCGAGGGGTGGGAGGCGGCGCGGGCCGGGGCGATGTCCCACTGGCCCGAGCTGGTGGAGCGGATCACCGGGGTGCCGGTGCCGCTGCTCCGGGACGCGATGCGGATGTTCTGCGACGCCGAGACCGGCATGGTGCTCACGGCGCGCGGCCCCGAGCAGCAGTCCAAGGGCACCGACACGGTCGGCGCGTGGATCAACCTCTGCCTGGCGACCGGGCGGGCCGGCCGGCCGCTGAGCGGGTACGGCTGTCTCACCGGACAGGGCAACGGCCAGGGCGGCCGCGAGCACGGCCAGAAGGCCGACCAGCTCCCGGGCTACCGCAAGCTGGACGACCCCGCCGCCCGGGCGCATGTGGCGAAGGTGTGGGGGGTGGCGCCGGAGTCGCTGCCGGGTCCGGGCCGCAGCGCGTACGAACTCCTCGACGCGCTCGGGCGGGATGTGAGGTCCCTGCTGCTCATGGGCTCCAACCCGGTCGTCTCCGCACCGCGCGCCGCGCATGTCGAGGAGCGGCTGCGCTCGCTCGACTTCCTGGCCGTCGCGGACGTGGTCCTGTCCGAGACCGCCGAACTGGCCGACGTGGTGCTGCCCGTCACCCAGTGGGCGGAGGAGACCGGCACCACGACCAACCTGGAGGGCAGGGTGCTGCTGCGGCAGCGGGCGCTCACCCCGCCGCCGGGGGTCCGCAGCGATCTGGAGGTGCTGCACTCCCTCGCCGGGCTGCTCGGCTGGGAGAAGGGCTTCCCGACCGACCCGGAGGAGGTCTTCGGCGAGCTCCGCCGTGCCTCGGCCGGCGGCCCCGCGGACTACTCGGGCATCAGCTACCGGCGCATCCGCGAGGAGAACGGCGTCTTCTGGCCGTGCCCGGAGGTCGTGGAGCCGTCCGAGGCCGCGGCGGAGCTCGCCGACGGCGGGCCGGCCGCCCCGGCCGACGTGGCCCGCGTGGCCGGCGTCCACCCCGGGACGCCCCGGCTCTTTCTCGACCGGTTCGCCACGCCCGACGGGCGGGCGCGGTTCGTCGGCGTCGTGCACCGGGAGGCGGCCGAGGAGACCGACGCCGAGTATCCGATCGTGCTGACGACCGGGCGGGTCGTCTCGCAGTACCAGTCGGGGGCGCAGACCCGGCGGGTCGACGAGCTGAACGCGGCCGCGCCCGGCTCGTTCGTGGAGCTCCATCCTCGGCTCGCCGACCGGCTGGGGGTGGCCGACGGCGAGCGGGTCGCAGTGGTCTCGCGGCGCGGCCGGTCGGTGGTGCCCGCGCGGATCACCGCGACCATCCGTCCGGACACCGTGTTCATGCCCTTCCACTGGCCGGGCGAGGGACGGGCCAACACGCTCACCAATCCCGCCCTCGACCCCATCTCGCGGATGCCGGAGTTCAAGGTGTGCGCGGTGCGCCTGGAGTCGGTGGAACCGACCGGCTGAACCAGTCGCCACCGGTGACGGGCGGCCCCAGCGGGACCCCCGGCGCGGCGAAGTAGACCCAGGCCCGTACGGCGGCCCCGTCCCGGACCCGGAGCACCTCCCGCTCCACCCGCTCGTACAGGTTGCGCGGATGGCCGGGCCCCCGGTACTCCTCCAGCAGGTCGAGTACGGCGAGCAGTTCTCCGTACGCGCCGGGCGCGGCGGTCACCAGGTCGCCCGCGATCCCGGCCGCCGTGCCGGCCACGGTCCGGCCCTCGGCCGGTACGGCGTACGGATAGCCGGGGCCGTCGTACAGCAGCGCGCCGGCGAGCCGGGCGGGTTCCTCGGCGACCGTGCGGCCGAGGAGGAACCGGTCGTGGTTGTACGCGCCCGGGCGCAGGGTGCCGTACACGAAGAACGGCAGCTCCCGCGCCGCGGTGCTCACGGCGCGACCGTCTCGGCCGCGAGCCACGCGAGGTAGCCGGCGGAGCCGCGGACGACGGGGGTGGCGATGATCTCCGGGGTGTCGTAGTCGTGCGCGGCCAGGAGGTGGGCCTCGAGGGCCGCGTAGGCGGCCTCCGTCGTCTTGAAGACGACCTGCCACTCCTCGCTCGTCTCGATCGCCTGCTGCCAGTGGTAGACGGAGGTCACCGGACCGGAGATCTGGGCGCAGGCGGCGAGCCGTGCCTCGACGGCGCCGCGGGCGAGCGCCTCGGCCTTGTCGGCGCTGTCGGTGGTGGTGAGTACGGTGAGTGCGAGGGTCACGCCCCTCACCGTACCCACCCGCGCGCCGGCCCCGCCCCCGTCAGGCCGCGGGCGCGAACTGGTCTGCGTACAGCCGGGCGTAGGCCCCGCCCGTCGCCAGCAGCTCGTCGTGCGTGCCCTGTTCGGCGATCGAGCCGTTCTCCATCACCAGGATCACGTCCGCGTCGCGGATGGTGGAGAGCCGGTGCGCGATGACGAAGCTCGTCCTGCCCCGGCGCAGGGAGGACATCGCCCGCTGGATGAGGACCTCCGTGCGGGTGTCGACGGAGCTGGTCGCCTCGTCGAGGACCAGGATCACCGGGTCGGACAGGAACGCCCGGGCGATCGTGATGAGCTGCTTCTCGCCGGCGCTGAGACCGGCGCCGTCCTCGTCGAGGACCGTGTCGTAACCGTCGGGCAGCGTGCGGATGAACCGGTCGGCATGGGTGGCCATGGCGGCCTCGACGATCCGTTCGCGGGAGACGTCCCCGGGAACTCCGTAGGCGATGTTGTCGGCGATGGTCCCGCCGAACAGCCAGGTGTCCTGGAGGACCATGCCGATCCCGGCCCGCAGGTCGTCGCGCGACATCTCCGCCACGTCGACGCCGTCGAGAGCGATCCGCCCGCCCGTCGTCTCGTAGAACCGCATCAGCAGGTTGACCAGAGTGGTCTTGCCCGCGCCCGTCGGGCCGACGATCGCGACCGTCTGGCCCGGCTCCACCGTCAGCGACAGATCCTCGATGAGCGGCTTCTCCGGCTCGTAGCGGAAGGCCGCCTTCTCGAAGGAGACCCGGCCGGTGACCTGCTCGGGGCGCCGGGACACGGCCGGGCCGGGTGACTCCTCCTCCGCGTCGAGGAGGTCGAAGACGCGCTCGGCGGAGGCGACGCCGGACTGGAGCAGGTTGGCCATGGCCGCGACCTGGGTGACCGGTCCGTTGAAGTCGTACGAGTACTGGATGAACGCCTGGACGTCACCGATCGTCAGCGTGCCGGAGGCCACCCGCAGTCCGCCGACGACCGCGATCAGGACGTAGTTGAGGTTGCCGACGAACGTGAGGGCCGGCTGGATGAAGCCGGACATGAACTGGGCGCGGAAGCTCGCCGCGTACAGCTCGTCGCCGAGCTCGTCGAAGCGGGCCACGGCCTCCTCGCGCCGCCCGAAGGCGACGACCTCGGCGTGGCCGGTGAACATCTCCTCGACATGGCTGTTGAGGCGGCCGGTGACGGCCCACTGCCGGACGAACTGCGGCTGGGCCCGCTTGCCGATCCGGGCCGCCACGAAGACGGACAGCGGCACGGTCGCCAGCGCGACGAGGGCGAGCAGCGGCGAGATCCAGAACATCATCACCAGCACGCCGACGAGGGTGAGCAGCGCCCGGATCATCTGGCTGAACGCCTGCTGGAGGGTCTGGGTGATGTTGTCGATGTCGTTGGTGGTGCGGCTGAGGACCTCGCCGCGCGGCTGCCTGTCGAAGTACGACAGGGGCAGCCGGGCGAGCTTGCCCTGGGCGCGCTCGCGCAGCCGGTGGCCGGCCCGCTGGACGACGGTCGTCGCGAGCCGCTGCTGCAGCCAGTTCAGCGCGGCGGAGCAGGCGACGAGCGCGAAGGCGAGGGCCAGGGCCGTGGCGACCGCGGGGAAGTCGACGCCGGCCGGGCTTCCGGCGCCGGAGACGACGAGGTCGGTGGCGTGTCCGAGGATCCTGGGGCTGAGGACGGCGAGACCGACGGCTGCCGTGGCGGCGGCGAGCACGGCGAGCAGCCGGGGGCGTTCGGGTGCCATGGTGCGCAGCAGCCGCAAGCCGGAGGAGCGGAAGTCCAGCGACCGTTCGAGGGCGGGGGTGCTCAAGCCGGGCCCGCGCTGCGGGACGGCGGGGCCTCGGCGTTCGGGGGCGCGCCGTTCCTTGCCGTGCCCCTCCTTCCGGCGTGCGTCGCTCATGCCGCTTCCTCCTCGGTGAGCTGGGAGAGGACGATCTCCCGGTAGGTGGGGTTGTCGCGCATGAGTTCCTCGTGGGTGCCGCTGCCGACGGCGCGGCCCTGGTCGAGGACGACGATCCGGTCGGCGCCGCGGATGGTGGAGACGCGCTGGGCGACGATGACGACGGTCGCCTCCGCCGTCTCCCGTGCGAGTGCCTCCCTGAGCCGTGCGTCGGTGGTGTGGTCGAGGGCGGAGAAGGAGTCGTCGAAGAGATAGACCCGGGGGCGGGCGACGAGGACCCGGGCGATCGCGAGGCGCTGGCGCTGTCCGCCGGAGAGGTTGGTGCCGCCCTGCGCGACCGGTGCGTCGAGTCCTTCCGGGAGCGCGCGGACGAAGTCGGCGGCCTGGGCGACCTCCAGGGCGTGCCACAGCTCCGCGTCGCTCGCCTCGGGCTTTCCGTACCGCAGATTGCTCGCCACCGTGCCGGAGAAGAGGTACGGCTTCTGCGGGACGAGGCCGACGGTGCGGGCGAGCAGGGTCCGGTCCATGGTGCGTACGTCGACGCCGCCGACGCGGACCTCGCCGCCGGTCGCGTCGAAGAGGCGCGGTACGAGGCCGAGGAGGGTGGTCTTGCCGCTGCCGGTGGAGCCGATGAGGGCGGTGGTGCGGCCGGGGAGGGCGGTGAGATCCACCCCGCGCAGGACGGGTTCCTCGGCGCCGGGGTAGCCGAAGTCGGCGCCGACGATGTCGAGCCGGCCGGGGCCGTGCAGTGCGCGGACGGGCGCGAGGGGCGGGGCGACGGAGGGCCGGGTGTCGAGGATCTCCTGGATGCGTTCGGCGCTGACCTCGGCGCGGGGCATGTGCATCAGCAGGAAGAGCACCATCATCACCGACATGAAGATCTGGAGCAGGTAGCCGAGGAACGCGATCAGCGAACCGGCCTGCAGAGCGCCGGAGTCGAGCCGGTGGGCGCCGACCCAGATGATGCCGACGGTGGCCAGCTCCCAGATGATCAGGACGATCGGGAACATCAGGGCCTGGAGGCGGCCGGAGCGCAGTCCGACCTCGAACAGTTCGTCGTTGGCGGCCGCGAACCGGCGCTGCTCGTGCCGGTCGCGGACGAAGGCGCGGACGACCCGGATGCCGGTGATCTGTTCGCGCATCACCCGGTTGACCCGGTCGACACGCTCCTGCATGCCGCGGAAGAGAGGGCGCATCCGCAGGACGACCGTGCCGACGGCGCCGCCGATCAGCGGGACGAAGAGCAGCAGGAGCAGGGCGAGCGGGATGTCCTGTTCGAAGGCCATGACGATGCCGCCGACGCACATCAGGGGCGCGGCCACGAGCATCGTCAGGACGAGGACGGCGAACGTCTGCACCTGCTGGACGTCGTTGGTGGTGCGGGTGATCAGGGAGGCGGTGCCGAAGCGGCTCATCTCCCGCGCGGAGAAGTCCTGGACACGGCGGAAGGCGGTGGCGCGCAGGTCGCGGCCGATCCCCATGGCGATCCTGGCGCCGAAGTAGGTGGCCGCCGCCGCGGCGGCCGCCTGGAGGAGGGTGACGGCGACCATCAGGCCGCCGCCGGACAGGACGTGTGCGGTGTCGCCGCGCAGCACGCCGTTGTCGATGACGTCGGCGTTGAGGGTGGGCAGGGTGAGGGAGGCGAGGGACTGCAGGAGCTGGAGGAGGACGACCAGGACGAGGATGCGCCGGTGGGGCCGCAGCCGGCCGGCGACGAGTCTCAGGAGCATGGGTCCGGTTCCCCCTCAACCCGCGTAGGCGCGGACGGCCTTGGCGTCGCGCAGAGCCCGTGCCCACCAGGCGATCTGGTCGAGCATCGTCTTGGCGGCGGCGTCGGGCCCGGTGGGGTCCTTGTGACCGCCGTCCTCCTCGAACTGGCCGTGCGCGTGGGGGAAGGCGACGGTGTCGCGGACGGTCACGGCGTGCAGCTCGGCGTAGACCTGGCGCAGGTGCTCGACCGCTCGCAGACCGCCGGAGATCCCTCCGTAGGAGACGAAGCCGACGGGCTTGGCCTGCCATTCGGTGAAGTGCCAGTCGATGAGGCTCTTGAGGGAGGCGGGGAAGGAGTGGTTGTACTCGGGGGTGAGGACGACGAAGGCGTCGGCGGCGGCCAGGACCGGGGAGACCTTGGCGAGTTCGGCGCGGACGGCGGCGTCGGGGCGGTAGGAGAGGGAGGTGGGCAGGTCGATCTCGGCCAGGTCGACGACGTCGACGGTGAAGTCCTCGCGCCCGGCGGCCTGGGCGAGGAACCAGTCGGCGATGACGGGGCCGAACCGGCCCTCGCGGTTGGAGGCGACGATGACGGCGAGCCTCAGCGGCGCGGAGGCACCGGCGGCGACGGGGTACGTGGAATTCGCGGCGTTCTTGATGTCCATGCCGGTGATCGTGGTACCTCAACTTTACTTGAGGTCAAGCGCGGATTCCGGGACGCGCCCCGGGCATACGGTGGAGCCATGACGACGGCACCGCTCCATGTGGAGATCGACGGCTCCCCCGCCCCCGACCCCGAGCTGCTCGCCACCCTGATGGGCGGTTACGGCCACTTCACCGCGATGCAGGTACGCGACGGGCGGGTGCGGGGCCTCGGCCTCCATCTCGACCGGCTCGACCGCTCGACCCACGAGCTCTTCGGCACGGGGATCGACGCCGGGCGCCTCCGGGTCCTGCTCACCGGCGCCCTGGAGGCGGCGGGACGGCGGGACGCGGCGGTCCGCGTGTATGTGTACGCGGGCGTACGCGTCGTCGTCACCGTCCGGGAGCCGGCCTCGATGCCCGCCGCACCGCAGAGCCTGAAGTCCGTCGAGTACTGGCGCCCGGCCGCCCACATCAAGCACGTGGGCGGCTTCGGCCAGAGCTACCACGGCGACGCGGCCCGGCGCGCCGGCTTCGACGAGGCCCTGCTGACCTCTTCCCACGGCGAGATCGCGGAGGGCGCGGTCACCAACATCGCCTTCTGGGACGGCACTTCGGTGGTCTGGCCGTCGGCCCCGTGTCTGACCGGGGTCACGATGGCCCTGCTGGAACCGCGTCTGCCGTCCGCGAGGCGCCCGGTGACCCTGGCGAGCCTGCGGGACTTCCGCGCGGCCTTCGTGACGAACTCGCGCGGGATCGCGCCGGTGGAGCGGATCGACGAGGTCCGGTTCGAGGTGGACGAGGAGCTGATGGGGCGGGTGTACGCGGCGTACGCGTCGGCACCCTGGGAGCCGCTGGAGGCGGGGCGGTCCGGCGGACCGGGGTCACCCGTTTGGCACGAGTCGTCGACTGACGCCTCGTAAACAGCTCTGACCTGCGTAAACGGTGGCGATGCAAGGCGACACACCGCACCGGACGGCGTAATTCTGACTTTCCATCAGCAGGCGCGTGGCGCGCCACGGCTCTTACCTCGGTCCTAGAGACGGCTCGGAACGGCCGCTCGGAAGACCGCTCGCGCGCCACGGAGGACCCATGCGCAACCCTGCCCGCCCGCTCACCGCAACCGCGCTGTCGGTCGTCGCGTTCGGCGCTCTCGCCGCACCGGCGGCGTACGCCGGGGACTTCCACACCCTGGAGGTCTATCCGTCCTCCGCGACACCGGGCACGACCATCACCGTCAACACCCTCGCCTGCGGCTCCAAGGGGCACGGCATCGGCGACGCCCAGTCCCTCGGCGCGGGCGAGTTCCAGCTGAACCCGAGCACGCACAAGGAGGTCGTGGTCGGGCAGTTCACGGTCCCGCACCATGCCAAGCCTGGCACCTACGGCATCAGCGTCGCCTGCGACAACGGCAAGACGGCTCGCGGCCACCTCGTCGTCAAGCACCGGAGCCCGAGCGGGCACGTGAAGACCGGTGTCGGGGGCAGCGTCGGCCCCGACACCGCCCAGATCACGGCGGGCGCGGCGGTGCTGGCCGCGGCTGCCGTCGGCGGTACGTGGCTCCTGCGTCGTCGGGCGAGCGGCACGTAGGCCGCTAGGACAGGCCCCAGGGCCCCGGCGAGGTCGGCCGGACTTCCCCTAGCCGTACCGCACGTCCTGCCCCCGCCGCGCGCCCGCATACGGCCCGGCGGGGGCAGGGCCACATCCTCGTACCCCGGAGAAGGAGCCGCGTGAGCAACAAGAGCAAGGGCTGGGGCATAGCGGTCGCCGCGTGCGTCGGCATCTGGCTCGTCCAGAACGGCTCGGAGAACGTCACCCCGCCCGTCCCCTCCGCCGCCCAGGCGTTCGCCGCCGGACCCAACGCGCACACCGACGCCGCCGCCGATCCGCTGCCGCCCTCGGCGCCGGTCCGGCTGCGGATCCCCGAGATCGACGTGGACGCCCCGATGATGCGGCTCGGCCTGGACGCGGGCGGTTCGCTCGACGTGCCGCCGGCGAGCGACCGCAACATCGCCGGCTGGTTCGAGGGCGGCACCCCGCCCGGCGCCAAGGGCACCGCGATCGTCGCCGGCCATGTCGACAACGCGCAGGGGCCCGCCGTCTTCTACGCGCTCGGCGCGCTCAAGAAGGGGAACAGGATCGAGGTGGACCGCCAGGACGGCCGTACCGCGGTCTTCACGATCGACGCCGTCGAGGTCTACGACAACAAGGACTTCCCGGACGAGAAGGTCTACGGGGAGCGGGACCGGGCCGAGCTGCGGGTGATCACCTGCGGCGGCGGGTTCTCCGCGAAGTCCGGCTACCAGGGGAACGTGGTGGCCTTCGGCCATCTCATCGGCGTACGCGAGGCGTCCTCATGACCACTGGTCGAAGGCGAGCTTCGCGACCAGCGAGAAGACGACGAACAGCAGTACCCCGCGCACGAACTCGGCGCCCTTGCGGAGCGCCATCCGCGCCCCGATCATGCCGCCCGCCAGATTGAAGACGGCCATGATCGCGGCCAGCTGCCACAGCACGGTGCCCTGGTAGGCGAACATCGCGAGCGCGCCCGCGTTGGTGCAGACGTTGACGATCTTGGCGGTGGCGGAGGCCGTCACCAGGTCGAGATGGAGGACGGCGGTGAGCGCGAGGACCAGGAAGGTGCCGGTCCCCGGGCCGAACAGGCCGTCGTAGAAGCCGATGCCTCCGCCGACGAGCACGATCGCGGCGACGATCCTGGCCCGGCCGACGGGCGCCTTGTTCTCGCCCTGGGTGCCGAAGGACGGCCGCAGCATCACGAACGCGGCCACGCCGAGCAGCACGACCATGATCACCGGGCGCAGGACGTCGCTGCTGATCCCGGCGGCGAAGAAGGCCCCGCCCATCGACCCGGCGAGCGCCGCGAGCCCGATCCGTACCGCCGTCGCCACCTTCACCGGCGCCTTGCGCACGTAGGTGACGGCGGCGCCGGACGTGCCGACGATCGCGACGGCCTTGTTGGTCCCGAGGATGTGGGCGGCCGGGACCTGCGGAAGCCCGAGCAGCAGCGCGGGCAGCAGAAGCAGCCCTCCTCCGCCGACCACGGCATCGATCCAGCCGGCCACGAGAGCGGCCGCACAGAGCAGGACGAGAGTGGTCAGGGATATGTCAGGCATGCCCGTGAGCCTAGGGAGGCGATGGTTGTGCCGTCCATCGATCCCTGGAGTGCTGAGCTACATCTGAGGTTGCGCTCCGTCTGAGGTCGCGCCGCACTCGCCGGTATACGAGTGATCACCGCCGGCCGGCGGCCTGGCCTCACCTCCGGGCCCCCGCCCCCGTGAGGGGCGCGCGCCTCACAGCGCGCTCCCGCCGGAGCGGAGATCAGCGTTCCGTACGGGAAACAGTCGGGATGCCGACGGGTAACACCCGCCCCGCACTCTTCGAGACATGAGTACACGGATCGTGGTGGTCGGCGGCGGAACGGCGGGCGCCCGGCTCGCCCAGCGCCTGCCGGTCACCCTCCTCGGCGAAGAGCCGCACGCACCGTACAACAGGGTGCTGCTCGCGGACGTCCTCGCCGGGCGGTACGAGCCCGAGGTGATCGCGCTGCCCGCTCCCCAGGAGCCGGTGCGGCGCGGGGTGCGGGCGGTGCGGATCGACCGCGCCGCCCGGATCGTGGAGTGCGAGGACGGGACGTCTGTCGGCTACGACCGGCTGGTCCTGGCGACCGGCTCCAACCCGGTGCTGCCGCCGCTGCGCGGACTGCGCGGGTCGCGGCTGCCGTCGGGCGTCCACCCGTTCCGTACGCTCGACGACTGTCTGGAGCTGCGCGCGCTGGTACGGCCGGGCGTCCGCGCGGTCGTCATCGGCGGCGGGCTCCTCGGCGTCTCCGCCGCCCGCGCGCTGGCCGCGCTGGGCGCCGAGGTGGTGCTGACACAGCAGGGCGAGCGCCTGATGGAGAGGCAGCTGGACGAGCAGGCGTCGGCGTTGCTCCGGGCGCATGTGGAGTCCCTCGGGGTCGAGGTGCACACCGAGTGCCGCGTCAGCGGTCTGCGCCAGGAGGGCGGCGCGGTCACGGCCGTCGAACTCGCGGACGGCTTCGTGCTCGACGCCCAGGTCGTGGTGCTGGCCTGCGGGGTCAGGCCGCGCATCGGTCTCGCCCGGGACGCCGGCCTGGAGGTCCGTACCGGCATCGTCGTCGACGACGAGCTGCGGACCTCCGATCCGTTCATCCACGCCATCGGCGACTGCGCGGAGCACGACGGCCGCGTCTACGGCCTGGCGGGCCCGGCCCTGGAACAGGCGGACGCCCTGGCGGGCGTCCTGCTGACCGCGACGGCGGACCCGGCACCGATCACGACACCGGTGACGGCAGGCCCGGCACCGAGTACGGCGGGCGCGGCACCGGACACGGCTCCGGACACGGCGGGCACGACGGAGGGCCCGGCACGGGTCACGGCGGGCGCGACGGAGGGCCCGGCACCGGTGACTTCGGGCCCGGCAGCGGTCACCGCCGCGACGGCGGATGCGGCGCCGGTCACGGCGGGCGCGCCCGCCTACACCGGCACCCGGGCGCTGACCCGGCTCACCCTCGGCGGGGCCGAGTCGCTCGACCTCGCCGCCTTCGGCGAGGCCACCCCCCGGCCGGGCGACGACGTCGTCCAGCTGACCGACGCCACCCGCCGCGCCTACCGCAAGGTCGTCGTGCGCGGCGACCGGCTGGTCGGCGGCGTCCTCCTCGGCGATCTCGCCGCGGTGGGGGCGCTCGCCCGGGCCTGGGAGGGCGACGAGGCCCTTCCGCACGCTCCCCTGCTCCACCTGCTCACCCATGACGGAGGCTCCTGAGATGTCGACCATGCCCGTGCACACCCCCACCGTCGTCCTGGTCGGCCACGGAATGGTCGGCCAGCGCTTCCTGGAGGCGCTGGCGGACCGGGGCGTCACCGAGCGCGCGCGGGTCGTGGTGCTCTGCGAGGAGCCCCGCCCCGCCTACGACCGAGTCCAGCTCACCTCGTACTTCAACGGCCGCACCCCCGACGATCTCTCCATGGTCGAGGACGGCTTCATGGCGAAGCACGGCATCGAGCTGTACGTCGGTGACCCCGCCGAGACGATCGACCGCGAGGCCCGTACGGTCACCGCGCGCTCCGGCCAGGTCTTCCCGTACGACACGCTGGTCCTGGCCACCGGCTCGTACCCCTTCGTCCCGCCCGTCCCCGGCAAGGACGCGCGCGGCTGCTTCGTCTACCGGACGATCGAGGACCTCCTCGCGATCGAGGAGTACGCCAAGACCTCGACGACCGGCGCGGTCGTCGGCGGCGGTCTGCTCGGTCTGGAGGCGGCCGGCGCGCTCAAGGGGCTCGGCCTCGACACCCACATCGTCGAGTTCGCGCCGCGGCTGATGCCGGTGCAGGTCGACGAGGGCGGTGGCGCCGCGCTGCTGCGCACGATCGAGCAGATGGGGCTGAGCGTCCACACGGGCACCGGCACCCAGGAGGTCATCACCGAGGACGGCACGGTCACCGGGATGCGCCTGTCGGACGGCTCCGAACTGGCCGTCGACATGGTCGTGTTCTCCGCGGGCGTACGGCCCCGGGACCAGCTGGCCCGCGACTGCGGCCTCGCGGTCGGAGAGCGCGGCGGCATCGCGGTCGACGAGCGGTGCCGTACCTCCGACCCGTCGGTGTACGCGATCGGCGAGTGCGCGCTGGCCTCGGACGGCAAGGTGTACGGCCTGGTGGCGCCCGGCTACGAGATGGCGCTGACGGCGGCGGCGACGATCGCCGACGAGGCCGTGGCCGGCTTCACCGGCGCCGACATGTCGACCAAGCTGAAGCTGCTCGGGGTGGACGTGGCCTCGTTCGGCGACGCGCACGGCACGGCCGAGGGCTGCCTCGACGTCGTCTACTCCGACTCCCGCTCCGGTGTCTACAAGAAGCTCGTGGTCGACCGCGAGGGTGTGCTGCTCGGCGGTGTGCTGGTCGGCGACGCCGACTCGTACGGCATGCTGCGGCCGCTCACCGGTTCGGTGCCGCCCGTCTCACCCGAGCAGCTGGTGCTGCCGGCGGGCGCCGGGGCGCCGGTCGCGCTCGGCCCGTCGGCGCTGCCGGACGACGCCGTGATCTGCTCCTGCCACAACGTCACCAAGCACGCGATCACCCAGTGCTCGACGCTGCCCGAGGTGAAGAAGTGCACCAAGGCCGGCACGGGCTGCGGCAGTTGCGTGAAGCTGATCGGCCAGCTGCTGCCCGCGGCCACCGACAAGGGGCTGTGCGGCTGCTTCTCGTACACCCGAAGCGAGCTGTACGAGATCACCCGCACGCTGCGGCTGACCTCCTTCGCCGAGCTGATCGACTCGCACGGGCGGCCGGAGGCGCGCGGCGGTGACGGTTGCGAGGTCTGCAAGCCGACCGTCGGCTCGATCCTGGCGTCCCTGGCCCCGACTCTCGAGTTGGGCGGCTACATCCTCGACGGCGAGCAGGCCTCCCTCCAGGACACCAACGACCACTTCCTCGCCAACATGCAGCGCAACGGCTCGTACTCGGTCGTGCCCCGGATCCCCGGCGGCGAGGTGACGCCGGAGAAGCTGATCGTGATCGGCGAGGTGGCCCGTGACTTCGGGCTCTACACCAAGATCACCGGCGGTCAGCGGATCGACATGTTCGGCGCCCGCGTCGAGCAGCTCCCGGCGATCTGGACCCGGCTCGTCGACGCGGGCTTCGAGTCCGGTCACGCGTACGGCAAGTCGCTGCGCACGGTGAAGTCCTGTGTGGGGCAGACCTGGTGCCGCTACGGCGTCCAGGACTCGGTGAAGATGGCGATCCAGCTGGAGCTGCGCTACCGCGGTCTGCGCTCACCGCACAAGCTGAAGTCGGCGGTCTCCGGCTGCGCCCGCGAGTGCGCGGAGGCGCAGTCGAAGGACTTCGGCGTCATCGCGACGGCGAGCGGCTGGAACCTGTACGTGGGCGGCAACGGCGGCGCGACCCCGCGCCACGCCGACCTGCTGGCCCAGGATCTGTCGGACGCCGAACTGGTCCGCCTGATCGACCGGTTCCTGATGTTCTACATCCGCACGGCCGACCGTCTCGAGCGCACCTCGACCTGGCTGGAGCGCCTGGAGGGCGGGCTCGACCACCTGAAGGACGTGGTGGTGCACGACTCGCTCGGGCTGTGCGACGAGCTGGAGGCGCTGATGGCCGCGCACGTCGAGGACTATCAGGACGAGTGGGCGCAGACCCTGGACGACCCGGACCGGCTGCGCCGTTTCGTCTCCTTCGTCAACGCGCCGGACGCGCCGGACCCGTCGGTGAAGTTCGTACCGGAGCGCGACCAGATCAAGCCGGACCTGACGGTCCTCACCATCGGAACTCTGGAAGGGGTCTGAAGCCCGATGAAGCTCGAACTCTCCCACGACGTCGAGGCCGACGCCTGGACGGTGATCTGCGACGAGGCCCGGCTGACGCCCGGCCGGGGCGTGGCGGCGCTGCTGCCCGACGGCCGGCAGGCGGCGCTGTTCAAGGACCGGGCGGGCCGCGCGTACGCGATCGACAACCGTGATCCCTTCACCGGGGCGCAGGTGCTGTCCCGGGGACTGCTCGGCTCGGCGGGCGGACGGCCGTTCGTGGCCTCGCCGCTGCTGAAGCAGCGCTTCGACCTGGAGACGGGCCGGTGCCTGGACGACGACGAGGTGACGGTGACGGTGTATCCGGTCCGCACGATCCCCCACGACTGACTTGACCGTACGTTCCAGATAGATCTAGGGTCCCGATCGTGGCCAGGCCCAAGGAATTCGCTCCGGAAGCCGCGCTCCAGTCAGCTCTCGAACTGTTCTGGCGGCGCGGCTACGAGGCGACGACGATGTCGGACCTCGTCGAGCACCTCGGGATCGGCCGTGCCAGCATCTACGCCACCTTCGGCAACAAGCGTCAGCTCTACATGAAGGCGCTGGACTGCTACCTTCGGACGCGCGACCCGCTGATGACCGAGGAGCTGTCCCAGCCGGGGCCGGCCCTGCCCGCCATACGCGCTCTGATACGTCGGTACGCCGTCGAGGCGGGCGCCGAAGAGACCCGCCTGACCGGGTGTTTCATCACCAACTCGGCGGCGGAGCTGGGTCCGCACGACGAGGCCGTGGCGCGCCGGATAGAGCTGAACTGGGAGCAGATCGAGACCCTGCTGCACGCGTCGCTCGTCCGGGCCCGCGCCCAGGGCGAGCTGTCCGCGGACCGCGATCCGCGGGCGCTGGCCCGGATGCTCCTGGTCCTGATGCAGGGCATCCGCCTGGTCGGCAAGGCCTCGTCGGACCCGACCAGGGTGAGGGACGCGGCGGAGCAGGCACTGGCACTGCTGGACTGAGCAGAAGTCACGGGCAGGAAGGGCGCCACACGGCGCCCTTCCTTTCGGCCCACATATTGGAACGTACGGTCAAATATTTTCTTCTCAGGGAGTCGTCACCGCATGTCCGCACCCACGTCCGCATCCATGTCCGCACGCACGTCCGCACCCGCGTCCCCACGTTTCACCGACAAGACCGTCCTCGTCACCGGCGGTGGTACCGGGCTCGGGCAGGCCATCGCGCTCGCCTTCGCCGCCGAGGGGGCGAAGGTCGTCGTCGCGGGCCGCAGCGCCGGCACCCTGGACGAGACCCTGTCCCTGATCAAGGCCGCCGGCGGCACGGCGGCGGCCGTCACCGCCGATGTGTCCCGCGCGGAGGACGTCCGCGCTCTGGTGCGCCGGACCGTCGAGCTCTTCGGCGGCCTCGACGTCGCCGTGAACAACGCCGGGGTCTTCCGGGGCGGCCACGCGGCCGCCGACTTCCCCCTGGAGGACTGGCAGACGCTCATGGACATCAACGTCACCGGTGTCCTGCACTCCCTCCAGGCCGAGGTCGCCCATATGCGGGCCAACGGCGGCGGCGCCATCGTCAACGTCTCTTCCAACCTCGGCCCGCACGTCCGTGTCCCGGGCGTCTTCGGCTACCAGGTCTCCAAGGCCGCCGTCTCGGCGCTCACCCGCGCCGCCGCCCGCGACCACATCGCCGACGGCGTCCGGATCAACGCGGTCAGCCCCGGCGCCTCGGAGGCCCCGATGTCGCTGCTGCCGGGCGAGACCGAGGCCGAGCGGGAGGTCCGGATGAAGGAGCAGTCGCCGCTCGGCCGCGTCGCGGCCGCCTCGGAGGTCGCGGCCGCGGTCCTCTACCTCGCCTCGGAGGACGCCGGCTCGGTCGTCGGCACGGACCTCGTGATCGACGGGGGCGTCTCGGCCTGACGTCGTGGCTGCCGGGGGGTGGTCAGCCCTGCACGGCGGAGGGGTCCATCCAGACCAGCTCCCAGTGGTGGCCGTCGGGGTCCGTGAAGGAGCGGCCGTACATGAAGCCGTGGTCCTGGGGCTCCTTCGCGGGGGACCCGCCGCCGGCCAGGGCCGCGTCGGCCAGCTCGTCGACCTTCTCCCGGCTGTCGCAGTTCAGCGCGAGCAGCACCTCGGTGGTCTTCGTGGCGTCGGCGATCTCCTTGCCGGGCTTGGTGAACTCCAGGAAGCGGGGCTCGGTCATCAGCATCGCGAAGATCGTGTCGCTGATGACCAGGCACGCGGTGCTCTCGTCGCTGAACTGCGGGTTGAAGGAGTAGCCGAGCTTGCTCCAGAAGCTCTTCGAGGTCTCGAGGTCCTTCACGGGCAGGTTCACGAAGATCATCTGGGTCATGGCGGTCTCTCCTCTGGATGCGCTCTCGGCGTGCGCTCCGTGGCGGGCGCTTTCAAGAGGTAAGACGGCGGAGGCGGACGGAACTCATCGCCGCGCCGAGGATTTTCTTCGTGGCCCGGCCCGGCGGCCTTCCGCGGAGACTCTCAGGCGGCGGAACGCAGCTCCAGCACCGCGAGCGGGACGAAGCCGGGGCCCTCGCCGGTGGTTCCGGCGTCCCGGCCGGCGAGCCGGTGGAGCATCGCGAGGGCGATCCGCTCGCCCTGGGCCTTGGCCCGCTCGGCGACCGGCCCCCGGTGGAGACCGTCGACGGCGGCGTGCCAGAGCTGGACCCAGCGGCCGAAGTGGGCGGCGGTGAGCGGGCGGGCCTCGTCCAGGGCAGCGTGCGGGGTGAACGCGTCGCGGTCGTAGTCGGCCGTGCGGAAGAGCGAGCGTTCCCAGAAGTCGGCGATCCGGGGCAGGTGGGCCTCCAGGTCCGTGCCGGCGCTTTGGGTGAAGTACGGGCCGATGAGCGGGTCCGCGAAGGCCGCCGCGTAGAAGCGCCGGAGAAGGACGTCGAGGTCGTGGCGGTCACCGATGTCCCGGGTGTGGGTGGTGCTCATGTCCCGAAGTCTTCCCCCGTGTGCGGCGTCCATCCAGTGCCGAAGGTCCCGGCTCCGGATAGCGTCGGAGCATGAGCCCCGCCGGGAAGAAGATTACCGAGAAGCTGTCGGACGAGGCCCTGGCCGGCGCGACCGGCAAGAGCTGGGCCGAGTGGTTCGCCCTGCTCGACGCCTGGGGCGCGACGGACCGTGGGCACACCGAGATCGCCCGCCACCTCGTCGACGCCGAGGGCGTCAGCGGCTGGCACGCGCAGTCGATCACGGTCGGCTACGAGCAGGAGCGCGGGATGCGCGAGGTCGGGCAGTCCAGCGGCGGCGGCTGGCAGGCGAGCGCGAGCAGGACGGTGAACGCCCCGGCCGAGCGCTGCACGGCCGCCTTCGCCGACGACGCCCTGCGCCGGCGCTGGCTCCCGGACGGTGATCTGGAAGTGCGCACCCACCGTCCGGGAGTGTCGGTGACGGCGGACTGGGACGGGGGCACCAGCCGGATCTCGGTCTACCTCACCGCGAAGGGCCCGGCGAAGACCCAGGTCGGCCTCGGCCACACCAAGCTCCCGGACGCGGACGCGGTGGCCGCCTACAAGGAGTTCTGGCGCGAGCGGCTCGGCGCGCTCAAGACGCTGCTGGAGTCCGAGGGCCTCGGAGACACCCCCCGAGACCCCAGCGGCTGAGCGTCCCGCTCTCCTTGTCGTACGTGAGCCAGGTGCCGTCCCCGAGGGGGCGGGCGTAGTCGTCGACGGGGCCCGAGGGATAGTCGACGGCTCCGCGTATCCGCAGGGTGCGGGCGTCCAGGAGCCAGTGCCGGGCCGTGTCCGGGTCGTCCTCGTACTCGAGGGTGGAGGCGATGACGGTGTCGCCGTCGACGAATCCGCACGCCCAGTCCCAGCACGGCGGGTCCGCGTCGTCCTCCGGCACCGGGGGTTCCCCCGTCGCGAGCACGGACCCGTCCAGGGCATGCAGCCGCAGGTCCGCGCCGTAGTGCTCCATCGTCAGGAAGCCCTCGTGGTCGGGATGGACGTCGAAGAGGATCCGGTCCAGCGTCTCGTTCAGGTCCCAGGTGGTCAGCGTGTCGCCGTCCCAGCGCCCCCAGTACAGCAGGATGCCGTCCTGCCCCATGCCGATGTCGAGCCCCATGTGGACGCCGTCGGGGTGGGAGAGGTGGCGCGAGCCGGAGGCCACGCTGTCCAGCGCAAGCCGGGCGAGCTCGCGGCCGTCCCGGGCGTCCAGGACGACCCACAGCTCCCGCCACTCCTCCCCCTCCCCCTCGACGACATGGGCCCAGACGAACCGGCCGTCGTCGGACACCCGGCAGGACCCGTGCTCGTGGCCGGGGCAGACCTGTCGCTCGTCCCCGGTGTGCGGGTGACCGATCTCCGGGCCCCAGCAGCCGTGCCCGTACTGCCACAGCGTCTCGCCGCCCGCGGCCACGGCCCGTACCTCACGCTGGCCCGAGAACACCGCGAACGTCCCGTCCGGGCTCACCGAATGGACCCCGCGGTCCCACTCGGGCCAGGGCGACGTGAAGACGGCGACCGGCGACCGCTCCCCCGCCAGCAGCTCGTCCAGGTCGTGGACCTCCAGTTGGTGTCCGTCCAGTAGCAGGGTTCGGCGGGAGCCACCCCACCGGGCCTCGAAGGCGTGACCGTGGACCAGTTCGTCCCCGCCCGGCAGTGCCACCGAGTCGAGCAACAGTGGGGTGATCGTCATGGTCCGAAGGTAGCGAACCGCACGGACATCGCCGTCCGCTCGGAGCCGCTCGGACAGGGCCGCCCCGGTCAGCGGTCGACGGAGAACACCACCCGGACCCCTTCCGTGGAGTTGATCCGCTCGTTCAGCCCCCAGATCCGCCCGGTCGACGGCGAGTAGCCGAGGTTCTGCGTATAGACCGGCGAGGTCGTCAGGACGTGTGGTGCCGCGTCGGCCAGGGTTTTGTGGATGCAGGAGTACCGGGCTCCGGACGGGTCCCCCGAGCCGCCGCCGACCCCCGACGGGCAGTCGCCCGCGAGGTACCAGGCGGTGCCGTCGGTCGCCGCGCCCTGCATGGCCCAGATCGGGGAGGAGTAGGCGACGGTGGCGTGCCCGTAGGGCAGCGCGGAGGTGGCGTCGAGCGCCCAGCGGATGACGCGGCCGCCCGCCGCTCCCGGCTTGTACTCGGCGGAGACCAGACCGTCCTGGCCCGAGCGGTCGAGGCTGAGGGAGTTGAGGCAGGGGCGGTCGCCGGTGGTGGTCGCGCAGGCGCCGCCGTCGGCGCTGGTGACGTACTCGCCGATCATCGGCAGGGCGTAGTTGCTCCAGCGGGCCGAGGAGGTGGTGCCGGTGATGCCGACGGCCTCGGTGCTGGAGTTGACCTTCCAGATGTGCCGGAGGTCGAAGACCTGGAGCCAGCGGCCGTTGGCGACGAAGACGCGGTTGCCGTACCAGACCACGCCGTCGGCATGGCTGCTCACGCGGGTGAAGCCGCCCTTGCCGTTCGCGTCGAGGGTCGGCTTGACCAGCAGCAGGTGGTTGTACCGGACCTGTCCGTCCTCGGTGTTGACGAGGCTGACCCGGGCGAACTCGTCGCGTACGGGGTTGGGGCCCTGCAGCCCGCGGCTGAAGTGCCAGGAGGCGAGGTGGGCCGAGCGGCCTTCCCAGGTGCCGCCGGGCTGGGCGTCGTAGGAGCCGCTGATGCCCTGAGGGGTCCATCCGCCGGCGTCGGTCCAGGAGTTGGAGGTGTCGTCGCCCTTGTCCCAGCAGAAGCCGTCGGGGTTGAGGCCGGCGGCGAGACCGGTCCGGTGGCACAGGCCGTCGATGCCGGTGCGGCCTCCGGAGGTGAGGACCTGGGTGGCGTTCCGTACGGTGACGGCGCCCTGGGACTCGACCGCCTTGATGGCCCTGTCGTGGTCGGCGAACGTGGTGCCGGCGTTGAGCCGGAACTCCGCGACGGCCGCCGGGTCGACGCGTCCGAACGGCATCGCCGCCTGTGCCTCACCCGCCCCCGCCGTCACGACGGCGAGGCCGCCGGCGAGCGTGGCGAGCGCGGAGCCGAGCACGGCGATCCGGATTCTCCAGCGAGTCTTCCCTGTGCGTGTCATGGCGCGAGAGCCTAGCCAGCCGCACCGCCGGTGGGCAGACCGGGCCCTGGGGCGCCCGGGACCCCACCCCGGGGCGGACGGGGACCACGCCCGACCGGGACCCCACCCGGCCGTCGCCCGCGCCGGTCGCGGAGAGCGATCAGGCGCCCGCCGCTTCCCCTTCATCGGGCGTTGCTGCACAGTCAACTCGGTAGTTCTAGGTTCCGGAAGCGCGCGACCCCGCCGCCGACCGGGCGGTGGGGCGGTCACCACCACCCCCTCTGGAGTGAGACGTGGAGCGACGCAGTTTCCTGCGTGGAGCGGTCATCGGCACGTCGGCCGCCGCCTTCGGCGGCACCCTGATGCGCGGTGCCGCCTACGCGGCGCCCGCCCAGCCCGGCGCCGGCCCTTACGGGGCCCTGGGCGCGGCCGATGCCAACGGCATCCAGCTGCCCAGCGGTTTCACCAGCCGGGTGATCGCCCGGTCCGGCCAGAAGGTCGGCAGCACCTCGTACATCTGGCACAACGCCCCCGACGGGGGCGCCTGCTTCGTCGACGGCACCGGTTGGATCTATGTCTCCAACTCGGAGATCAACCCCGGCGGCGGCGCGAGCGCGGTGAAGTTCAACTCGTCGGGCTCGATCACCGGCGCGTACCGCATCCTCTCCAACACCCGTACCAACTGCGCGGGCGGCAAGACCCCGTGGAACACCTGGCTCTCCTGCGAGGAGGTCAGCCTCGGCTACGTCTACGAGACCGACCCGTACGGCGTGAACGCGGCCGTCCGCCGGGACGCGATGGGCAAGTTCAAGCACGAGGCCGCCGCCGCCGATCCCGTCCGCAAGGTGATCTACCTGACCGAGGACGAGAGCAACGGCTGCCTCTACCGGTTCATCCCCACCACCTGGGGCAACCTGTCCTCCGGCACGCTCCAGGTCCTGAAGGCCGGTACGGCCACCTCCGGCTCCTTCACCTGGGCGAACGTCCCCGACCCGGACGGCTCCCCCACCTACACCCGCGACCAGGTCTCCGGAGCCAAGCGGTTCAGCGGCGGCGAGGGCTGCCACTACGCCAACGACACCGTCTGGTTCACCACCAAGGGCGACAACCGCCTCTGGCAGCTCAACCTGACGAACAGCACCTACGAACTGGCCTACGACGACTCGCTGGTCAGCGGCGGCGGCGCCCCGCTGACCGGTGTCGACAACGTCACCGGCTCGTCCTCCGGCGACCTGTTCGTCGCCGAGGACGGCGGCAACATGGAGATCTGCGTCATCACGCCGGACGATGTCGTCGCCCCGTTCCTGCGGATCAACGGCCAGTCCGGCTCCGAGATCTGCGGACCGGCCTTCTCCCCCGACGGCAGGCGGCTGTACTTCTCCAGCCAGCGCGGCACGAGCGGCAGCTCCTCGGGCGGAATCACCTACGAGGTGACCGGCCCGTTCCGCGCGTAACACGGCTCCTCGGCGCGCCGTTGGGCGCCGCCCAGCAGGGCGGCGCCCAACGGCGTCAGCGTGTGCAGGACCGCGTTGCCGTGGCGCAGGGTGGCGACCAGCCCCGCCTCGCGCAGCACGCCCGCGTGCTGACTGGCCGAGGCGAGGGACACTCCTGCCCTGCGGGCCAGTTCGCTGGTGGTGCTGCCGTCGCCGATGGCGTGCAGCACGGCGGAGCGGGTGTTGCCGACGAGCTTGGCCAGCGAGGAACCGCCCGGTGCGTGGAGGGTCGGCGCCTCGCAGTGGGTGATCGGGTAGACGAGCACCGGGGGCAGGGCGGGGTCGCGCAGCACGACCGGGGTGCCGCGGCAGAAGTACGAGGGCTGGAGCAGCAGCCCCCTGCCGTCGAGATGGAGATCGCGGTCGACGGGATAGTCGGCCTCCAGGACCGGGGCACGCCAGCGGAACATCCGCGGCAGCGAGGCGAGCAGTTCGTCGGCGCCGCCGTCGAGCAGCGCCCGGCCGCGCACGGCGCGGTCGGCCTCGACGCAGGCACGGACGTGCGGCCAGTACGGCTCGATGGCGGCCCGGTGGTAGCTGCGCAGGGCCCCGATGAGCCGGCTGAACGGTTCCGCGCCGCCGTCGGCGAGGGCGCGCAGCGAGTGGGGCACGGTCCGGCCGCCGACCCGGTCGGCGCCCAGCTGCGCCAGTTCCGTGTGGAGCCGGGCGGGCGGGGTCGCGCGGACCGCCTGGAGCCCCTCGTCGAGGCCGTGGACGCCCTCGGCGGGGGTCAGGAAGTCCGGGAAGTAGCCGCGGCTGGGGACGAGGGCGGCGAGCAGTCGTGTCTCACCGTTCAGCCGTGTGCGGGTTTCCGAGCGCCATTCTCCGTAGACGACCGGACCACGCCGGTCCCTTAAACGATGAAAACTGAGAATCGTTTCCCACAGAACGTCCGGCCGGGCGGCCATCCGCACCCCGGCCAAGTCGTTTCCTGTGAAATGAATCCGCAGCATGGAACCCCCACCTGTGCACCCGCAACCACCCCCTCCGATGAGTATGCACAGCATCACTGCACGTTACCAGGGTGTTTCAGCCACACTTGAAAAGCATCGCGGTGGACGGGGGCGAAACGAAAGGCTGTGCGTGTCGGGCGGGAAACCTTCAGGACCGAGGTGACGTGACGAAGACCGTGGGGGGCTTCTCACGTCCGGCGGCGGTCGGCGAGGGTTGCGGCTCACCTGCCCGGCATGGGTAATGGGCGCGGTCACCGGGTGGGGATCCGGTGGCCGCGCCCGCCTCGTTCTTTGCGGTCCGAATCGTGAAAAGGTTCAACGGCGAATAATTCAATCGCGCGAAATTGAACAGGAACTCACAGGGCCCCGACATCCGGGTGCGGGACGAACCGGCACCTTGCGTACGGACGAAATACGACGGGGCGGACACCTCCGCACAAGGTGTCCGCCCCGTCTCTCTTGCGACCCGGAGCCGCCGCCCGTCGGTGAGGGTCGAGTTGACCGACGGCGGCTCCGGTGGTCTTTGCTACTGAACGGATGTTCAGCGGCTGTCGCTGCCGCTCGACTGCGCGGCCGCACGGCCGGCCTCCAGGCGCGCCACCGGGATCCGGAACGGCGAGCAGGAGACGTAGTCGAGGCCGACCTCGTGGAAGAAGTGCACCGACTCCGGGTCGCCGCCGTGCTCACCGCAGACGCCGAGCTTGATGTCGGGGCGGGTGGCCCGGCCGGACTCGACGGCGCTGCGTACGAGCGCGCCGACGCCGTCCTTGTCGATGGTCTCGAACGGGGAGACGCCGAAGATGCCCTTCTCCAGGTACGCGGTGAAGAAGCTGGCCTCCACGTCGTCCCGGGAGAAGCCCCACACCGTCTGGGTGAGGTCGTTCGTGCCGAAGGAGAAGAACTCGGCGGCCTCGGCGATCTGACCGGCGGTCACGGCGGCGCGCGGCAGCTCGATCATGGTGCCGAGCGCGAGCTTCAGCTCGACGCCGGTCCGGGCCTGCACCTCGGCGATGACCTGCTCGGCCTCGTCGCGGACGATCTCCAGCTCCTGGACGGTGCCGACGAGCGGGATCATGATCTCGGCACGCGGGTCGCCCTTGGCGTCGATGCGCTGGGCCGCGGCCTCGGCGATCGCCCGGACCTGCATGGTGAACAGGCCGGGGATGACCAGGCCGAGCCGGACGCCGCGCAGACCCAGCATCGGGTTCTGCTCGTGCAGCCGGTGCACGGCCTGCAGCAGGCGCAGGTCGTTCTCGTTGGGGTCCTTGCGGGCCTCGGCGAGGGCGACGCGCACCGACAGCTCGGTGATGTCGGGGAGGAACTCGTGCAGCGGCGGGTCGAGCAGACGGACCGTGACGGGCAGGCCGTCCATGGCCTCGAACAGCTCGACGAAGTCCTGCTTCTGCTGCGGGAGAAGGGCCTGGAGGGCCTCCTCGCGCTCCTCGTCGGTGTCGGCGAGGATGAGCTTCTCGACCATCTCGCGGCGCTCACCGAGGAACATGTGCTCGGTGCGGCACAGGCCGATGCCCTGCGCGCCGAAGCGGCGGGCGCGCAGCGCGTCCTCGGCGTTGTCGGCGTTGGCGCGGACGCGCAGACGGCGCACGCGGTCGGCGTAGGCCATGATCCGGTGCACGGCGGCGACCAGCTCGTCGGCGTCGTCGGCGCCGGCGTGCATCCGGCCCTCGAAGTACTCGACGACCGGGGACGGCACGACCGGGACCTCGCCGAGGTACACCTTGCCGGTGGAGCCGTCGATGGAGACGACGTCGCCCTCCTCGATGACCTGGCCCGAGGTGGTGGTCATCCGACGGCGCTTGGTGTCGACCTCGAGCTCCTCGGCGCCGCAGACACAGGTCTTGCCCATGCCCCGGGCGACGACGGCGGCGTGCGAGGTCTTGCCGCCGCGCGAGGTCAGGATGCCCTCGGAGGCGATCATGCCGTCCAGGTCGTCCGGGTTGGTCTCGCGGCGGATCAGGATGACCTTCTCGCCGGAGCGGGACCACTTGACGGCCGTGTACGAGTCGAAGACGGCCTTGCCGACGGCCGCGCCCGGGGAGGCGGCGATGCCGCGGCCGATCTGCTCGACCTTCGCGTTCTCGTCGAACTTGGGGAACATCAGCTGCGCGAGCTGGGCGCCGTTGACGCGCTGGAGCGCCTCCGCCTCGTCGATCAGGCCCTGGTCGACGAGCTGGGTGGCGATCCGGAAGGCGGCACCGGCGGTGCGCTTGCCGACACGGGTCTGCAGCATCCACAGCTGGCCGCGCTCGATCGTGAACTCGATGTCGCAGAGATCCTTGTAGTGGGTCTCCAGCGTCTCCATGATCTGCATCAGCTGGTCGTACGACTTCTTGTCGATCGACTCCAGCTCGGCGAGCGGCACGGTGTTGCGGATACCCGCGACGACGTCCTCGCCCTGCGCGTTCTGCAGGTAGTCGCCGTAGACGCCCTGGTGGCCGGAGGCGGGGTCGCGGGTGAAGGCGACGCCGGTGCCTGAGTCCGGGCCGAGGTTGCCGAAGACCATCGAGCAGACGTTGACGGCGGTGCCGAGGTCGTGCGGGATGCGCTCCTGGCGGCGGTACAGCTTGGCGCGGTCGGTGTTCCAGGAGTTGAAGACCGCCTCGATGGCGAGGTCCATCTGCTCGCGCGGGTCCTGCGGGAAGTCGCGGCCGGCCTCGGCCTTCACGATCTTCTTGAACTGCTTGACGAGCTTCTTCAGGTCGGCGGCGTCGAGGTCGGTGTCGACGGTGACCTTCTTGGCGGCCTTGGCCTCGTCGAGCGCGTCCTCGAAGAGCTCGCCCTCGACGCCGAGGACGGTCTTGCCGAACATCTGGATGAGACGGCGGTACGAGTCCCAGGCGAAGCGCTCGTCGCCGGCCTGGGCGGCGAGACCGGCGACCGACTCGTCGGACAGGCCGATGTTGAGGACCGTGTCCATCATGCCGGGCATGGAGAACTTGGCGCCCGAGCGTACGGAGACGAGCAGCGGGTTGTCGGCCTGGCCGAGCTTCTTGCCCATCTTCTGCTCGAGGGCGTCGAGGTGACGGCTCACCTCGTCGCGGAGCTCGACCGGCTCGGAGCCGCTGTCGAGGTAGACCTTGCACGCCTCGGTGGTGATCGTGAAGCCGGGAGGTACCGGCAGGCCGAGGTTGGTCATCTCGGCCAGGTTCGCGCCCTTACCGCCGAGGAGGTCCTTCAGGTCCCTGTTGCCCTCGGTGAAGTCGTACACGAACTTCTGATCTTTGTTTTCCGACACGGGTCTCGACTCCTCGACGACTCGGTGGCTGCCCTGACGGCGAGGAACATACCCAGATCGAAGGCTTCTGGGGAGGTACGCCTAGCGGTCGCCGGGGCTTAACCACCCGTCCGCCACCAGATCGAAAGTAACTGACGGGTAGCTTCCGCTTTCAGACTCCGAAGCCCGCTTGACTCAAACCAGAGCTTACGCGCTCACATGAGCGGCTTGTGGAGCATCTGCGTTCAACTCTTGAACGCAAGAGGGGTGGCACCCAGTGCCACCCCTCCATGAGTCCAACGCCTCGCAATCCGCTCATCTGAGCACACCCTCTATCAAGGGTGGCGAGGATCACGCCGCGGAAACGGCTGGATTCCCACGATCCGGACCTGATCACGAGGGTCGGAACGCCCCACCGGACTCCGGCCGTCCGCTCCGTCCGGACCTCTGTCAGCCGCCTGACGTGTCGAGTTCCGCGTCCTCGCCCACACCGGCGCAGTCGTACGGATCCTTGAGCCAGCCGTCCGGCAACACGACCCGGTTGTTGCCCGACGTACGGCCGCGCGGGCCGTCCGCGCCCACCGGCCAGGGCTGGTCCAGGTCCAGCTCGCTCAACTGAGCGCTCAGCTCGTCCAGGGACGAGGTGATCGCCAGCTTCTTGCGCATCTCCGAGCCGACCGAGAAGCCCTTCAGATACCAGGCCACGTGCTTACGGAAGTCGATGACACCGCGCGACTCGTCCCCGAGCCATTCGCCGAGCAGGCGGGCGTGGCGCACCATCGCGTCCGCGACCTCGCGCAGCCCCGGCTGGGCGTAGGCGCCCGTGCCCTCGAAGCCGGCCACCAGATCGGCGAAGAGCCACGGCCGGCCCAGACAGCCACGCCCCACGACCACGCCGTCGCAGCCGGTCTCGCGCATCATCCGCAGCGCGTCGTCCGCCGACCAGATGTCGCCGTTGCCGAGCACCGGGATCTCCGGCACGTGCTCCTTGAGCCGCGCGATCGCGTCCCAGTCGGCCGTACCGCCGTAGTGCTGGGCCGCCGTCCGCCCGTGCAGGGCTATCGCCGTGACCCCCTCCTCGACCGCGATCCGTCCCGCGTCGAGGTAGGTGATGTGGTCGTCGTCGATGCCCTTGCGCATCTTCATGGTGACCGGCAGGTCGCCCGCGTTGGTCACGGCCTCGTTCAGGATCGCCCGCAGCAGGGGCCGCTTGTACGGGAGGGCGGAGCCGCCGCCCTTGCGGGTGACCTTGGGGACCGGGCAGCCGAAGTTCAGGTCGATGTGGTCGGCCAGGTCCTCGTCCACGATCATCCGCACGGCCTTGCCGACCGTCACCGGGTCGACTCCGTAGAGCTGGATCGACCGCGGCTTCTCGCTGTCGTCGAAGCGGATGAGCTGCATGGTCTTCTCGTTGCGCTCGACCAGCGCCCGCGTCGTGATCATCTCGCTGACGAACAGTCCCTTGCCGCCGCTGAACTCACGGCAGAGGGTGCGGAAGGGGGCGTTGGTGATGCCGGCCATCGGCGCGAGCACCACCGGCGGCTGCACGATGTGCGGCCCGATGGCGAGAGGAGAGAACGCGGTCATTCAGCTATTGTCCCGCACCGCGCCGACAGCCGGTCGCCCCTCCCGCGCGCACAGCTCCCGCAGGCGGTCGAGGCCCGCCCGGGACTCCTCGTCCACAGGCACGTACGTCACCAGCCGCGGCCCGGAGGTGGGGCCCAGCCAGAGGTTGGTGTGCTCCAGATGCAGCGTTCCGACATGGGCGTTACGGATGATCTTCGTCCGGCCGCCCTGGGCCACCACCTCGTGGCGGGCCCAGATCTCCCGGAACTCCGGCGAGGCCGCCTGGAGCCGGTGCAGCAGCGCCTTCCACGCGGGCTCGGCGAGGTGCTCGGCCATCGAGGCGCGGAACTTGCCCGCCATCGCGCGCGTGACGCCCGGCAGCTCGGCGACGGAGGACCGCCACTCCTCGTTGGTGAAGGCCAGCCAGATGCAGTTGCGGTCCTCGCGCGGCAGGGCGTCGAGATCGCACAGCAGCCGCCCGTACGTGCGGTTGTACGCGAGGATGTCGTACCGGCTGTTCTGGATGCAGGCCGGAACCGGCTCCAACTGGTCCAGCATCTGGCGCAGCGCCGGGGTGACGGTCGGGCAGGGCGTCCCGGGATCGGGGTCGACCGCCCCGGCGAGGGCGAAGAGATGGGTGCGTTCGGTCGGGTCCAGGAGCAGGGCGCGTGCGAGGGCGTCCAGGACCTGGGGGGAGACATGGATGTCTCGCGCCTGTTCCAGCCAGGTGTACCAGGTGACGCCGACGGCGGAGAGGTGCGCGACCTCCTCGCGGCGCAGGCCGGGAGTGCGGCGGCGCCTGCCCCGGGGCAGGCCGACCTGCTCGGGTGCGATGCGCTCGCGGCGGCTGCGCAGGAAGGCGGCGAGTTCGTTGCGCCGGATGTCGGGTTCCGTGCCGGGGTGATCTGTGCGCGCCGGCGCCACCATCGTCGTCATGCTCCCAGGGTGCGGATGGGCTCAGCCCATTACCAGGTACTGCTGGTACCAGGATGAAGAGACTCTGGTACCAGGCTACGTGAGGAACGACGGTGGGCCTCGTGCGTACTACAGCCTCCGCTCCCTCCGCCCCCTCCGTCCGGGCCACCGGCGCCGCGCCCGGCGTCTCCGGCGCGGTCGTCGACCATCCGGCGCCCGTGCTCGGCTCGCTCGGCCTGTTCACCCTCCTCCTCGGCGCCGCACTGCCGCTGATCGACTTCTTCATCGTCAACGTCGCCCTGCCGACCATCGACCACGACCTGGCGGCCGGTCCTGCGATGCTGGAGCTGGTCGTCGCCGGTTACGGCCTCTCGTACGCCGTGCTGCTCGTGCTCGGCGGGCGCCTCGGGGATCTCTTCGGACGTCGCCGGCTCTTCCTCGCGGGCATGGCCGCCTTCGGTGCGACCTCGCTGGCCTGCGGGCTCGCACCGGATGCCTGGACGCTCGTGGGTGCGCGGGTGGCACAGGGTGCCTCCGCCGCGCTGATGCTGCCGCAGGTCCTCGCGACCATTCACTCCTCGACGACGGGTGCGCGGCGCGCCAAGGCGCTCAGCCTGTACGGGGCGACCGCCGGTCTCGCGATGGTCGCCGGTCAGATCCTGGGCGGGGTGCTCGTGGCCGCCGATCTGGCGGGCAGCGGCTGGCGGGCGATCTTCCTGGTCAACGTGCCGGTGGCGGTGGCCGGGGTGCTGCTCGCCGTCCGTACCGTCCCGGAGACCCGTTCGGAGCGTCCGGCGCCCGTGGACGTCCTCGGCACGCTGCTGCTCGCCCTGGCGCTGATCACGCTGCTGGCCCCGCTGACGGAGGGGCGGGCGGCGGGGTGGCCGCTGTGGACCTGGCTCGCGCTGGGCGTCTTCCCGTTCGCCGCGGGCGCGTTCTGGTGGGTGGAGCTGCGGGCCGACCGGAAGGGCCGTACGCCGTTGGTGCCGCCGAGCCTGCTCGGTCTGGTCTCCCTGCGCCGGGGGCTCGCCCTGGTCCTGCCGTTCTCGATCGGCTTCGGCGGCTTCATGTTCGTGATCGCGGTCGCGCTCCAGCAGGGGCTGGGCATGGGCGCGGTGGTCTCGGGTCTCGCGCTGGTCCCGATGGCGGTGGCGTTCTTCGGGGCCTCACTGGCGGGGCCGCGTCTGGTCCGCCGCTGGGGCACCCGGATCGTCACGGCGGGCGGACTGCTCCAAGCGCTCGGCATCGCCCTGCTCGCCGCGGTGTCCTGGCGCTCCTGGCCGGACCTCTCGGTCTGGAGCCTGCTCCCGGGCATGGCGGTCGCCGGCCTCGGCCAGGGGCTCCAGCTCCCGGTCCTCTTCCGGGTCGTCCTCTCCGAGGTCCCGGGGGACCGGGCGGGCGTGGGCAGCGGGGTCATGGTGACCACCCAGCAGTCGGCCCTGGCCCTGGGCGTGGCCACGCTGGGCTCGCTGTTCCTGTCCCTCTCGGCCTCCGGCTCGATGGGCACGGCCCTGACCACGACGCTCCTGGTCCAGCTCGGCGCGGTGGTCCTGACGGTCCTGCTGAGCCTGCGCCTGCCGCGCACGGTGAGCTAGAGCGGATCAGGGCCGGCGAGACACCCCCAGGGGGCGTCCGCGGGGCGCACATCCGCCGTACGGAAGGGGCCCGGGTCACTGTGGACCCCGGCCCCTTCGTCGTACCCGCCGGTGTTACTCCTGGCCGCCCGTGGCGGTCTCGGCGCCTTCGGTGCCCTCGGTGCCCGCCGCGCGCTCGCGCATCTTCCTCAGCAGCTCCTGCTTCTGGTCGTCAGCGCTCTTGCGGTCGGCGTTGCTGCTCTGAACGGCGCCCTGCTGGTCGGCGCGGGACAGCTTCTTGCGCTGTCCGCCGACGCCGAGGAGGTTGTTGCGGCCCTTGGCCATGGGGTTCTCCCATCAGTGAGAAATGCGGTGGTGAGTCGGCTGGCGCTGCGCGGGAGTCGAACCCGCGGCGCTCTCACTCGTAGAGCTGGAAGAACGAAGACATGACGTAGACGCTACCCCGGCTTCCGACGCGGCGGCACACCGTTTTCCGGCCGCGCCACCCTCACGAGTGACAAACATTGAAATCTGTCATCCGTCATGTCATGCTTGTCATGCGTCACCCTCCGATCCCCTTTCCGAGGAGACCCTCATGACCTCCCTCCCCACCCGCTCCCTCGGCACCGCCGGCCCCGAGGTCTCCGCCCTCGGTCTCGGCTGCATGGGCATGTCCGCCCTGTACGGCGAGAGCGACCGCGCCGAATCGATCGCGACCCTCCACGCGGCGCTCGACGCGGGCGTCACGCTCCTGGACACCGGCGATTTCTACGGCATGGGGCACAACGAACTGCTGATCAACGAAGCCCTGCGCACCGCTCCCGCCGCCGCCCGCGAGAAGGCGCTGACCAGCGTCAAGTTCGGCGCCCTGCGCACGGTCGAGGGGGACTTCACCGGCTATGACGGCCGTCCGGCCGCGGTGAAGAACTTCGCGGCGTACTCCCTCCAGCGCCTGGGCACGGACCACATCGACATCTACCGGATCGCCCGCGTCGACCCCGACGTCCCGATCGAGGAGACCGTCGGCGCGATCGCGGAGCTGGTCGAGGCCGGGCACGTCCGCCACATCGGCCTCTCCGAGGTCGGCGCGGACACCCTGCGCCGCGCGGCGGCGGTCGCCCCGATCGCCGACCTGCAGATCGAGTACTCCCTCATATCCCGGGGCATCGAGGAGAAGATCCTGCCGACCGCCCGCGAGCTGGGCATCGGCGTCACCGCGTACGGCGTGCTCTCCCGCGGTCTGATCAGCGGCCACTTCACCCGGGACCGGGAGCTGGCGCCGGGCGACTTCCGGGGGATGAGCCCGCGCTTCCAGGGCGACAACCTCCACCGCAACCTGGACCTGGTGGACCAGCTGCGGGCCATCGCCGAAGCCAGGGGCGTGACGGTCGCGCAGACCGCGATCGCCTGGGTGCTCAGCCAGGGCCCCCGGCGCGGCGTCGACATCGTCCCGCTGATCGGCGCCCGCCGCCGGGACCGTCTCACCGAGGCGCTCGGCGCCCTGGACGTGACGCTGGACGCGGCCGACCTCGCCGCCATCGAGCGGGCCGTGCCGGTGGGCGCGGCGGCCGGCGAGCGCTACCCCGCGGCCCAGATGGCGCACCTGGACAGCGAGCACTGACCGGTCCGACGCCCTGCCGTTCGGCTGACAGGTACTGTCAACCCATGCCCACCGAGACCCTCACCGCAGAGCGCATCCTCGAAGCCACCGAGGAGGTGCTGCGGCGCTACGGCCCGGCGAAGGCCACGGTCGTCGACGTGGCCCGGGTGCTCGGCGTGAGCCACGGCAGCGTCTACCGCCACTTCCGTACGAAGGCCGCGCTGCGCGAGGCGGTCACCCACCGCTGGCTGACCCGCGCCGAGGTCGCCCTGGCCGAGCTGATCGAGGCATCGGACCGGCCTGCGACGGAGAGGCTGCGCGCCTGGTTCGCCGGCCTCTTCGAGGCCAAGCGCCACAAGGCGGGCGACGACCCCGAGCTCTTCGCCACCTACGGCGTCCTGATCGACGAGAGCAGCGGCGTCGTGGAGCACCACATCGACGTCCTGATCAGCCAGGTCCGTACGATCGTCGAGGAGGGCGTCCGGGGCGCGGAGTTCACCGCCGCCGACCCCGACGCGACGGCCCGCGCGCTCTTCGACGCGACGTGCCGCTTCCACGACCCGGCCTATGCCCCGGAGTGGCGGCGGCCCACGATCGAGGCCGAGTTCGACGCGGTGATGGATCTGCTGCTGCGCGGCCTGCGCGCCTGACGACACCACGCCGAAGCCCCCGGTTCCGTCGAACGGAACCGGGGGCTTCGGCGTGTCAGTGGTCCGACCGTCAGCAGCCCAGCAGGCGGCTGCCCAGGTAGCCCTGGATCTGGTCGAGGGAGACGCGCTCCTGCTTCATGGTGTCGCGCTCGCGCACGGTCACCGCGTTGTCGTCCAGGGTGTCGAAGTCGACGGTGACGCAGAACGGCGTACCGATCTCGTCCTGGCGGCGGTAGCGACGGCCGATGGCACCGGCGTCGTCGAACTCGATGTTCCAGTTCTGCCGCAGGTCGGCGGCGAGACCCTTGGCCTTCGGCGACAGCTGCGCGTTGCGGGACAGCGGCAGGACGGCGACCTTGACCGGCGCGATGCGCGGGTCGAGGCGCATCACGGTGCGCTTCTCCATGACGCCCTTGGCGTTCGGGGCCTCGTCCTCGTTGTACGCGTCGAGCAGGAAGGCCAGCATCGTGCGGCCGACACCGGCGGCGGGCTCGATGACGTACGGCGTCCAGCGCTCCTGCGCATCCTGGTCGAAGTAGAGCAGGTCGTTGCCGGACGCCTTGGAGTGCGCCTTCAGGTCGTAGTCGGTGCGGTTGGCGACACCCTCGAGCTCGCCCCACTCGCTGCCGCCGAACTGGAAGCGGTACTCGATGTCGGCGGTGCGCTTGGAGTAGTGGGAGAGCTTCTCCTGCGGGTGCTCGAACCAGCGCATGTTCTCCTCACGCAGACCCAGGCCGGTGTACCAGTTCCAGCGCTGCTCCATCCAGTACTCGTGCCACTGCTCGTCCTCGCCCGGCTTGACGAAGAACTCCATCTCCATCTGCTCGAACTCGCGGGTGCGGAAGATGAAGTTGCCCGGAGTGATCTCGTTCCGGAAGGACTTGCCCATCTGCGCGATGCCGAACGGCGGCTTCTTGCGCGCAGTCTGCAGCACCTGGCCGAAGTTGGTGAAGATGCCCTGAGCGGTCTCGGGACGCAGGTAGGCGACGGAGCCGGAGTCCTGGGTCGGGCCGAGGTGGGTGGAGAGCAGACCGGAGAACTGCTTGGGCTCGGTGAAGGTGCCCTTGTTGCCGCAGTTGGGGCAGTTGAGGTCGGCGAGGCCGTTCTCGGGGAGACGGCCGTGCTTCTCCTCGTACGCCTCCTCCAGGTGGTCCGCGCGGTAGCGCTTGTGGCAGGAGGTGCACTCGGTCAGCGGGTCCGTGAACGTGGCGACGTGACCGGAGGCCTCCCAGACCTCGGTGGCCAGGATCACCGACGAGTCGATGCCGACGACGTCCTCGCGCGAGGTGACCATGTAACGCCACCACTGACGCTTGATGTTCTCCTTCAGCTCGACACCCAGCGGTCCGTAGTCCCAGGCGGCCTTCTGGCCGCCGTAGATCTCACTGCACGGGTAGACGAAGCCACGGCGCTTGCTCAGGCTGACGATGGTGTCGATCTTGTCGGCGGCCACGGTGCTCTCTTCATTACGACGACGAAGTGCGAATGCCTCAGATTACCGGCGCCGCCACCCCCCGTATCAAATCGGTCCGGCCCGGCCTCCGCGCCGGTCGGGCGTGGCCGGGAACACAAGTGGGACAATTGACAATCGTTTCCAATTTTGTTGAAAATGAGTGTCATGAACGTACGCCGCCTCATACCCACCGCCGCCGTCGCCGGAGCCGTCTCCCTCGGGCTCGTCACGCTGTCCGCCTGCTCCGGGACCTCCGACGCCGCCGGCCGGCCGAGCGACGGCAAGCTGAGCGTGGTGACGTCGTTCTACCCGATGCAGTACCTGGCCGAGCAGATCGGCGGCGACCACGTCTCCGTGAACACGCTCACCAAGCCGGGCGTCGAGCCGCACGACCTGGAGCTCAAGCCGAAGCAGATCGGCGAGCTCGGCGAGGCCGACTACATCCTCTACCTCAAGGGCATCCAGCCCGCCGTCGACGAGGCGATCAAGCAGGCCGGCGTCAAGAACACGGTCGACGCCGCCACCCTCACGAAGCTCGAGGAGCACGGCACCGCGGTCGGCCACGACCACGCCGGTGAGACCGCCGAGGAGCACGCCGCCCACGAGGACGAGGCGCACGCCGACGAGCACGGCCACGAGGGCCATGAGTCCGAGGCCGGCGCCGACCCGCACATCTGGCTCGACCCCGTGAAGTACGCCGAGGTCGCCAAGGGTGTCGGCGCCTCCCTGGAGAAGGCCGACCCGGCCCACGCGGCCGACTACAAGAAGAACACCGACGCCCTGGTGAAGAAGCTCGGCGACCTGAACACGGCGTTCGAGACCGGCCTGAAGAACACCACCACCAAGACCTTCATCACCACCCACTCCGCCTTCGGCTACCTCGCCGAGCGCTACGGCCTGGACCAGGAGGGCATCTCCGGCCTGGACCCCGAGTCCGAGCCGAGCCCCGCCCGGGTCAAGGAGCTCCAGGACATCGCGGCGAAGGAGAAGGTCTCCACCGTCTTCTTCGAGACCCTCGCCAGCGACAAGACCGCGAAGACCCTCGCCGGCGACACCGGTCTGAAGACCGACGTGCTCGACCCGCTGGAGGGAATTACCGACCGGTCCAAGGGCGATGACTACATCGAGGTCATGCGGTCCAACCTCGCCGCGCTGCAGAAGGCCCTCGGCGCCAAGTGACACCCACGCACGTATCGGAGGCACGAGCCATGGCCATCGACCCCGTTCTTTCCGTCCGCGGAGCCACGGCGGCCCTCGGCTCGCGCCCCGTCCTGCGCGGCATCGACCTCACCGTTCACCGCGGTGAGGTCGTCGCGCTGCTCGGCGCCAACGGCTCCGGCAAGTCGACCGCCGTCCGCGCCGTCATCGGCCAGGTGCCGCTGACCGACGGCTCCATATCCCTGTTCGGCACGGAGCAGAAGCGATTCCGCGACTGGTCCCGGGTCGGTTACGTACCACAGCGCACCACCGCCGCAAGCGGCGTGCCCGCCACGATCCGCGAGGTCGTCTCCTCGGGCCGGCTCTCCCGCCGCAAGCTCGGCTTCCTCACCAGGACGGACAAGGCCGCCGTCGAGCGGGCCATCGAACTGGTCGGCCTCGCCGACCGCGCCAGGGACTCCGTCTCCGCCCTCTCCGGCGGGCAGCACCAGCGCGTCCTGATCGCCCGCGCCCTCGCCTCGGAACCCGAACTGCTGATCATGGACGAGCCGATGGCCGGCGTCGACCTCGCCAGCCAGGAGATCCTCGCCGCGACCCTGCGCGAACAGGTCGCCGACGGCACCTCCGTCCTCCTCGTCCTGCACGAGCTGGGTCCGCTGGAGCCGCTGATCGACCGGGCCGTGGTGCTCCGTGACGGCTGCGTCGTGCACGACGGCCCGCCGCCGAAGGCCGTCGGCCAGCACGCGCTGCCCGGCCACGACCACGTACATCCGCACGCGGCCGACGAGCCGCTCCGCACGGGACTGCTGACCTGATCATGGATTTCCTCGAGCCCGCTTTCATGCAGCGGTCGCTTCTCGCGGCCGTCCTCGTCGGCATCACCGCCCCCGCCGTCGGCATCTACCTCGTCCAGCGCCGCCAGGCGCTGATGGGCGACGGCATCGGCCATGTCGCCATGACCGGCGTGGGCCTCGGCTTCCTGCTGAGCTCCAGCCCGGTGTGGATGGCGACCCTGGTCGCCGTGATCGGCGCCGTCCTGATGGAACTGATCCGGGCCTACGGCAAGACTCGCGGCGACATCGCGCTCGCGCTCCTCTTCTACGGGGGCATGGCGGGCGGCGTCATGCTGATGAGCATCGCCGACGGCTCCAACGCCAATCTGCTGTCGTACCTCTTCGGATCGCTGTCGACCGTGTCGGACGCGGACGTCACCGCGATCGCCGTCCTCGCCGCCTTCGTGATCCTCGTCACCGTCGGCCTGCGCCGCCAGCTGTTCGCGGTCAGCCAGGACGAGGAGTTCGCCCGCGTCACCGGCCTTCCGGTGCGCGCCCTGAACCTGCTCGTCGCGGTCACCGCCGCGGTGACCGTCACGGTCGCCATGCGCGTCGTCGGCCTGCTGCTGGTCAGTGCGCTGATGGTGGTCCCGGTGGCAGCCGCCCAGCAGCTGTCCAAGTCGTTCCGTACGACCTTCGTGCTCGCGGTCGTGATCGGCGTCGGCGTCACCCTGTCCGGCACCATCACGACGTACTACCAGGACGTGCCGCCGGGCGCGACGATCGTGCTGCTCGCGATCGGCGTCTTCATCGCCCTCACGCTCCTCGCGACGCCTCTGGCGAGACGACGGGCCCGGGCGGCGGAGGCGGCGTCCGCGGAGTGCGACATGGCCGTCCCGGCCACCCGGCGACCGACGGACGACGTCACCGCCTAGGGGGCCTGGCAGAATGACGGGGGCAACGAAGATTCCAAGGAGGCCCCTGTGGCGACGGCAGGACCCCCCGTACGCGGCCGCTCGACCAAGCAGCGGGCCGCGGTGTCGGCCGCACTGAACGAGGTGGACGAGTTCCGCAGCGCCCAGGAGCTGCACGACATGCTCAAGCACCGCGGCGACTCGGTCGGCCTGACCACGGTCTACCGCACGCTGCAGTCCCTGGCGGACGCGGGCGAGGTCGACGCGCTGCGCACCAGCGACGGCGAGACCGTCTACCGCCGCTGCTCGACCGGCGACCACCACCACCACCTCGTCTGCCGCGTCTGCGGCAAGGCGGTCGAGGTCGAGGGCCCGGCGGTGGAGAAGTGGGCGGACACGATCGCGGCGGAGCACGGCTTCGTGAACGTGGCCCACACGGTCGAGATCTTCGGCACCTGCGCGGACTGCGCGATGAAGTGACCTGACACGCACGCCGAAGGGCCCGCCCCGTACGACAGGCGGGCCCTTTTCGCGTGCGCTCACGTTCAAACGCGGGTGTCCCTCACGTCACGCCGTGGGGGGAACCGCGGCATCCGCCGGGCCCTGCGCCGGGACGGTCCCGTTGCCCATCGCCGCGCGGTCCTCGGCCGGGATCGCGCCGAAGCGGCGGTCGCGGGAGGCGTACTCGACGCACGCCCGCCACAGGTCGCGACGGTCGAAGTCCGGCCACAGCACGTCCTGGAAGACCATCTCCGCGTAACTGCTCTGCCAGATCAGGTAGTTGGAGGTGCGCTGCTCGCCGCTGGGGCGCAGGAAGAGGTCGACGTCCGGCATGTCCGGGTAGTAGAGGTACTTCTGGAAGGTCTTCTCGTTGACCTTCGACGGGTCCAGCTTCCCCGCCGCCACGTCCTCCGCGATCTTCTTCGCCGCGTCGGCGACCTCGGCGCGGCCGCCGTAGTTGACGCAGAAGTACAGGGTCATCGCGTCGTTGTCGACGGTCTGCTCCTGGGCGATCTGCAGCTCCTGGACGACCGACTTCCACATCTTCGGCATGCGGCCGACCCAGCGGATGCGGATGCCCAGCTCGTTCATCTCGTCGCGCCGGCGACGGATCACGTCCCGGTTGAAGTTCATCAGGAAGCGGACCTCCTCCGGCGACCGCTTCCAGTTCTCCGTGGAGAAGGCGTAGAGCGACAGGTTCTTCACCCCGAGCTCCAGGCAACCCTTCAGCACGTCGAGGACGACGCCCTCGCCGACCTTGTGCCCCTCGGTGCGCGGCAGCCCGCGTTCCTGCGCCCAGCGGCCGTTGCCGTCCATGACGCACGCGACGTGGTTCGGCACCAGCTCGCCGGGAAGCTTCGGCGGGCGGGCACCGGACGGGTGCGGCTCTGGGACCTTGTACTCACGCCGGTTCCGTCCGAGGATTCCGCGTCGTGCGATGGCCATGGCGATGGATCTCCTAGCTCTTCTCTACGTACCGCAGCGAGCGCAGGCCGCGCTCCAGGTGCCAGTGCAGATAGGCGGACACCAGTCCGCTGCCCTCCCTGACGTGACGTGGCTCGCACGCGTCCGCCGTCGCCCAGTCGCCGGTCAGCAGCGCGCTGAGCAGGCCGATGGCCTCCGGAGAGGGTACGACGCTGCCAGGCACGCGGCAGTCGCCGCATATGACTCCACCCGCCGCGACCGAGAAGAAACGGTTGGGCCCGTGGAGGCCGCACTTCGCGCAGTCCTCGAAGCTGGGCGCGTACCCGTTGACGGCGAGGGAGCGGAGCAGGAAGGCGTCGAGGATGAGGTGGGGGGCGTGCTCGGCGTTCGCGAGGGTGCGCAGGCCCCCGACGAGCAGCAGGTACTGCTGCACGGCCGGCTCGCCCTCGTTGTCCGTGAACCGCTCGGCGGTCTCCAGCATCGCCGTGCCGGCGGTGTAGCGGGCGTAGTCGGTGACGATGCCGCTCCCGTACGCGGCGATCGTCTCGCTCTGCGTGCAGAGCGGCAGGCCGCGCCCGACGAGCTCACTGCCCCGGGCGAAGAACTGCACGTCGACGTGGGAGAAGGGCTCCAGCCTGGCCCCGAACTTCGACTTCGTACGCCGCACACCGCGCGCCACGGCGCGTACGCGGCCGTGACCGCGGGTGAGGATCGTGATGATGCGGTCCGCTTCGCCCAGCTTCTGGGTGCGCAGCACGATGCCGTCGTCGCGGAACAGACTCATGCCGTCCATTCTCCCGTACGGGAGAAGCGCTGCGGCCCGGGACGGGTTGTCCCAGGCCCGTTCGTCCGGCCCCGGCCCGGCCGGACCGGTACGGTACGAGAATCCGCCCCATCCGCACCGGAGGCCTCGGTGAGTGCGCAGCCCGACGGCCCTCACGGGCCGCTGATCCCGTTCTCCGAACTCACGCCTGATGCTCTACGGGCGGCAGTGGCGAAGATCGCGCCGAGCCGGATCCCGGCGCTCACCCAGCACCTCTTCGAGGCGACCACGAACGCCCAGCAGACCCAGAGCCTCGCCCCGTTGCGTGCCTTCGTCCACTCGTGGGCGGAGTTCGTCGCGATCGAGCGATATCCGGAGCGAGCGGCGCGCCTGCGGGAACTGGAACGGACCGTGAACGAAGGCGTCGCGGACCCGACAGAGGCAATCGTCGAGATCCGCCGGATCCGGGAGACGGCGGAGTCCGAGGCCGGACTGTGAACGACTGGTCCTGGGACTGCAACCCGAGCCAGGAGTACATCACCGACGGCCTGCCCCCAGGCGTGGTGGCAGAGGTGGAACGCCTGGTCACCGAACTCGCCGCCCTCGGAAACGAGGCGCCGAAGGTCGGCCGGCCCATCGACCGCGAGGGCGGACTGCGGGAGTTCGACATCCTCGGCGGCCGGGGCTTCATCAGCTTCCTGGCCGCCCCTCGCCGCGAGTGCGTCTACATCCGCGACATCACCTGGTACGGCTGAGCCCGCGACTCAGGACACCTCACCGCGGCTGCGGGCGTTCGCGTGTGCCGTGGCCGCGCTCAGCCGCTCGGCGGCGGTGGCGGCGCGCACCCCGTCCGGCTCGCAGTCCCACTCGCGCCCGCCGCCGATCGGCCTGAGCTGGAGGTACGGACCTTCATGCCCCATGACCGTGCCGACCTTCCCGGTGCGGATGTCGACGACGTACGACCCGATGGGCAGTTTCATGGCCGGCTCTCTTCCCCCGGCAGTACGGCCGCCGGTCGGCGCGCCGTCTCCACCGTGCAGCGTCCCAGTTTCGATGAGCGACCGAGAGGATCGGCGGCGAGTGAGCACGTCGAGCCGGAGCGAGGACAGCGTGATTCCCGCCCTCGCGAGTGCGCCGCGCAATTCCTCTGCCACCTCCTGAGCTTCTCGTACGGCCCCCGTTGCCGGCCGCTCTCGTTGTTCCTTCACCAACGCATCCCTTTCCGAATCCATTTCCCGCTTACCGCATCCGGGGCGGTGCCGGATCCGTAGAATCGGCAGATGCGCGGTTCCCCCAACTGCGGTGTCCAGCAGGTGAGTTAATCCATGGCCAGAGGTCGGCGTCAGGACGCGTGGAGTTCTTCGGCGAGCTGCTGAAGGACCTCGGGAGGCGGCGGCGCGGCGGGCTTCTTTCCCGGTGTTCGTATCCGGCCGGATACATCGGACAGTTCGAGCAGGCGATTCGAAAGCCGCAAGCGGAAGTGGCGCAGCGAATCGACGAAGTCACGCGCAGGCGCCCCGTCCCGCCCGGACACGACTGCCGGCAGGGGCGGCCCTCGTGCTCGTCGGCGCGAACGGCTGACGCGAACCGTCTCCGGCCCTACGATCCCGCTCATGTCGATCACTCCGTCCATACCCGTCGTCCAGGGCAGCAAGAAGACCTCCCTCCAGTACGAGGGCGACGCACTGCTCCTGCGCCGCTCCCACGAGGAGGTGCGCATCCCACTGGCGGCGGTCGCCCGAGTCCGTGCCGAGGGGCGGTCCGTCGCGGTCGAGCTGACGGCGCCGGCCGAGGCGGAGCCGGTGGCGCATCGGATCGACGGGGTGAGCGAGGCGGGGGCCGCCATGTTCGTCGCGACCGTGAACGCCGCCCTGCCCGAGGCGCCCGGGCGGGACACGACGGTCGACGGGTCCGCCCTCGTCGAGGCGCGGACATGGCCGAGGAGCAGGCGGGAGAGGAAGGTGCGGCTCGTCAAGCTGTGGTCGGCCGCCGCCGTCGGCCTGGTCGTGGTCCTGTGTGTGCTCATCTCCGTCGCCGGGGAGGCGGTCGGGGTGGTCCTCTTCGTGCCCATGGGCGGCGCCGCGGCGGCCTCCCTCGTCGGGAGCGGCGTAGCCCTGTCCAGCTGGTACCGGGAGTGGCGCCTGACGCGGCATGGCATCACGACCTTCGCCGCGGAGGTCCCGGGCGAGCCGGGGATGTACCTGTACACGGATCCGGCGGGTCTTGTCCGCAACGTGTTCACCTGGGCGGGCCGCGTGGCCGTCAAGGTCAGCTACGACCCGCGGGACCCGGGGAACGTGATCCTCCCGAGGTCGGCGCTGGTGCGGCGCGGGGAGCTCTGCCTCGGTCTCTTCCTTGCCTTCTGCGGGCTCTTCATCTTCGCCGGCATGGTCCTGATGACCGTCGAGGCGTTCCTCGGCACACTCGATCTGTCCGAACCCGCGTAGCCTCCCTTTGGACTCCCATAAGTCCGGCTTATGGGGCCATAGACCGGGGGCGGGTACCGCTCCGCGAAGGGCGTTAATTAGGGTGACCTAAGTGACGGCAGCTTTCGCCGTCACGTCGCTTGCGAAGGGAACCCAGACATGCCCCGCCCTCTCCGGGTCGCGATCGTCGGCGCCGGCCCCGCCGGAATCTATGCCGCCGATGCGCTGCTGAAGTCCGAGGCCGCCGCCGAGCCGGGCGTGTCGATCGACCTCTTCGAGCGGATGCCGGCTCCCTTCGGCCTGATCCGGTACGGCGTGGCCCCCGACCACCCCCGGATCAAGGGCATCATCACCGCCCTGCACCAGGTGCTCGACAAGCCGCAGGTCCGCCTCTTCGGCAACGTCGAGTACGGCGCCGACCTCCACCTGGACGACCTGCGCGCCTTCTATGACGCCGTCGTCTTCTCCACCGGCGCCATGGCCGACCGCGAGCTCCGCATCCCCGGCGTCGAGCTCGACGGCTCCTACGGCGCCGCCGACTTCGCCTCCTGGTACGACGGGCACCCGGACGTCCCCCGCACATGGCCGCTGCACGCCGAGAAGGTCGCCGTGCTCGGCGTCGGGAACGTGGCCCTCGACATCGCCCGCATCCTCGCCAAGACGGCGGACGAGCTGCTGCCGACGGAGATCCCGCCGAACGTCTACGACGGCCTCAAGGCCAACAAGGCCGTGGAGATCCACGTCTTCGGCCGCCGCGGCCCCGCGCAGGCGAAGTTCAGCCCCATGGAGCTGCGCGAGCTGGACCACTCGCCGAACATCGAGGTCATCGTCAACCCCGAGGACATCGACTACGACGAGGGCTCGATCGCCGAGCGCCGCAAGAACAAGCAGACCGACATGGTCGCCAAGACCCTGGAGAACTGGGCGATCCGCGATGTCGGCGACCGCCCGCACAAGCTCTTCCTGCACTTCTTCGAGTCGCCGGCCGAGATCCTCGGCGAGGACGGCAAGGTCGTCGGTCTGCGCACCGAGCGCACCGAGCTCGATGGCACCGGCAACGTCAACGGCACCGGCAAGACCACCGACTGGGACGTGCAGGCCGTCTACCGCGCCGTCGGCTACCTCTCCGACGAGCTGCCCAAGCTGCCCTGGGACACCGTGTCCGGCACCGTCCCGGACCAGGGCGGCCGCGTGATGGAGGAGAGCGGCGAGCACCTGGCGTCGACGTACGTCACCGGCTGGATCCGGCGCGGTCCGGTCGGTCTCATCGGCCACACCAAGGGCGACGCCAACGAGACCGTCGCCAACCTCCTCGACGACTTCGCCAACGGCCGGCTGCTCACGCCGGAGACCCCGGAGCCCGAGGCGGTCGTCTCCTTCCTGGAGTCCAAGGGCGTCACGTACACGACGTGGGAGGGCTGGTACGCGCTGGACGCCGCCGAGAAGGCGCTGGGCGAGCCGCAGGGCCGCGAGCGCGTGAAGATCGTCGAGCGTGACGAGATGCTGAAGGCCAGCAACGCGGTCACTCCGAAGTAGCACACGGCGGCCCGCCCGGGCCCGACTCGTCCGCAGCGGCGCTGCGTACGAGTCGGGCCCGGGCCTGTTTCGCACCATCGCACCGCTTCGACGGCCGTCTCCCCCGCTCCTATGCTGAAAGAGCCGGGAAGGGAAGTGAGCGGCCATGGCCGTCCCCGTCGAAGAGGCCGCCCCTGCCGTGGAACGGGCACGGGACGCGGCTTCGCGTGAGTCCTGGGCCGAGGCGTACGTCCTGCTGCGCGACTTCGACCGGCATCCCTCGCGCCCGCTCGCGCCCGGGGACCTGGACATCCTCGCCGACGCCGCGTGGTGGGCGGGCCACATCGACGAGTCGGTCGCCGCCCGGCTGCGGGCCCACGCCGGGCACGCGGCGGCCGGCGACCACCGGGGGGCGGGGCACGCCGCGTGGTGGCTGGCCTTCGAGTACCGCTGCCTGGGACGGCCGGCGGCCGCGGCGGGCTGGCTGCACCGGGCCCGCCACCACCTGGAGCGGGAGCCGGAGTGCCCCGAGCAGTGCTACCTCGCCTGGACCGACGCGGAGGAGGCCCAGGAGCACCGCGACCCGGGCGCGGCCCTCGCCGCCGCGCTGCGGATGAACCGCATCGCCCGGCACTCCGGCAGCCCGGACCTCATCGCCCTGAGCCGCCAGGCCCACGCGGCGGTCCTGCTGGCGAACGGGCGCCGGGCGGAGGGGCTCGCCCTCCTCGACGACGCGATGTGCGCGGTGACGGCGGGCGAACTGAGCGGCATGTTCACCGGCTGGCTCTACTGCCTGGCACTCACCGAGTGCATGGAGGCCGCGGACCTCGGCCGTGCGGTCGAATGGACCTCCGCCGCGATGACCTGGTGCGAGGCCCCCTGGTCACAGCACGTCCGCCGACCCGACGGCATGGGGGCGCCGCCGGGAGCGCCGGGCGCGGCAGGCGCCGCTGGAACGGCCGGCACCGCTGGACCGCCGGGCACTGAAGGCACCACGCGCACGGCCGGCACCGCTGGACCGCCGGGCACTGAAGGCACCACGCGCACGGCCGGCACCGCTGGACCGCCGGGCACTGAAGGCACCACGCGCACGGC
>NZ_JBEXOT010000006.1:0-48420 GCF_040611675.1 Streptomyces sp. NPDC006551 | reverse complement strand
GCCGGCACGGCGGAATCGCCGGGCACTGAAGGCACCGCGAGCGTCAGCGACCCCAGCGCTCCCCCGATCACCGGGACGGCATCGCCGCCGGCGACGAGCGTCGCCGACCACAGCCGGGCGCCCGGCGGCCACCCGCCGAAGGCGTCGGCCACGCCGGCCGGAACCGCCTCCGCGGGCCCCCGCACCTCGGGGACGACCCCGCCGCACGAACCGACCGCCCGCGTCGGCCCCCGCGCGCCTCGGACGGACCCGCCCCGCGCGGCGCCCGATCTCCCCACCCCCGCAAGCCCCCGGCTCCCCGGTGCCGGCCCCGCGGGTGGGGCGCGCTCTGTCGGGCTGCCGTCCGGCGGCTCACCGCCGCCGCTCTCGGCGGGTGCGGCCGCGCCGGTCACCGACAACCCCTTCCGGGGGCTGTGCCGGATCCACCACGTCGAGGTGCTCGATCTGCTCGGGGTGTGGGAGCTCGCCGAGGCCGAGGCCGCGCGCGTCTGTGAGGAGATCCTTCCTGACAGCCTGGAGGCCGCCGCCGAGGCGCACTACGCGGCCGGGGAGATCCGGCGCCGGCAGGGGCGGCTCGACGCCGCCGCCGTCTCGTACGGACACGCGCATGAACTCGGCAGGATCCCGCAGCCGGGCCTCGCGCTGCTACGGCTGGCCCAGGGCAAGGCCGACGCCGCCGTGGCCGGGCTGAAGCTGGCCCTCGCCTGTCAGAGCGACCCGCGCCACGACCTCCTGGGCAGGGCGCGGCTGCTCGCCGCGCAGACGGAGGTGGCGCTGGCGGTCCGGGACGTGGACGGTGCCGCGGCGGCGGTCGCGGAGCTGGAGGCGCTGTCCCCCGGGGTGGCGCTCCTGGGCGCCATGGCCGACACCGCCCGCGGCGCGCTCGCGCTGGCCCGGCACGAACCGCCGCACCGTCCGCTGCGCCGGGCGCTGGCGAGCTGGCTGGAGCTGCGTGTGCCGTACGAGGCCGCGCAGGTACGGATGCTGCTCGCCGCCGCCGACCGGGCCGCGGGCGACGACGAGGCGGCCCGGCTGGAACTCGCCGCCGCACGGTCCACGTTCGAGCGGCTCGGCGCGCTGCCCGACGCCCGGCGGGCGGCGGCCCTGTTGGCCGGCAGCCGCCGGACGCTGCCCGGCGGCCTGACCGAGCGGGAGGCCGAGGTGCTGCGGCTGGTCGCGGCGGGCGGCTCCAACCGGGACATCGCACGGGGGCTGACGATCAGCGAGCACACGGTCGCCCGCCACCTCAACAACATCTTCGCCAAGCTGGACGTGACCTCCCGTACCGCCGCCACGGCGTACGCCTACGCCCACGGCCTGGCGTAGATCCCGCCCGGCGGGTCAGGCCGGACAGGAGCGGTGTCCGCTCCCCTCCGCGCGCTCGCCGGCCCCACTGGTCGGTGAGACTCCCCTGGGCAGTTCCACCCACGAGCGGCCCACCCCCGATGTGGGTGGTTCGGGCGATGCCCGTGCCGAGCCGCCCGGCCTACAACGGGTCTATGAACACCATCACCCCTGATCTCTCGCTCGACCTGCTGCGCGGTGCCGTCCGCGGTGACGTCGTCGCCCCCGGCGACCCGTCGTACGACGACGCCCGCCGCGTCTACAACGCCCTGCACGACCGCCGTCCGGCCGTCGTCGTACGGGCCGTCGACGCCGGCGACGTGATCGCCGGCCTCCTCTTCGCCCGTGACAACGGACTGCCGCTCGCGGTCCGCGGCGGCAGCCACTCCGTCGCCGGTCACAGCACCGTCGACGACGGTCTCGTCGTCGACCTGTCCCGGATGCGCGGAGTACGGGTGGATCCCGTGACCCGCACCGCCCGCGTCGAGGGCGGTTGCACCTGGGGCGACTTCGACCACGCCACGCACGCCTTCGGGCTCGCCACCACCGGCGGTGTCATCTCCACCACCGGCGTCGGCGGTCTCACCCTCGGCGGCGGCATGGGCCACCTCGCCCGCCGCTACGGCCTGACCTGCGACAACCTCCTGTCGGCCGATGTCGTCACCGCCGAGGGCACCCTGGTCACCTGCGACGCCGAGCGGCACCCCGACCTGTTCTGGGCGCTGCGCGGCGGCGGCGGCAACTACGGCGTCGTCACCTCGTTCGAGTTCCGGCTGCACCGGGTCTCGGACATCCTCGGCGGCATCGTGATCTTCCCGCAGAACGCCGAGGTGGCCCGCCGCTGGCGGGAGATGAACGCCGAGGCGCCGGAGGAGCTGAACACGCTCCTCGTGACGATGCTCGGGCCGCAGCTCCCGTTCCTCCCGGAGCGCTGGCAGGGCCGTCCGGTGTGCGGCGTCGCGGTCTGCTTCAGCGGCCCCGCGGGGGAGGACGAGAAGGTCCGCGCCCGCCTCGCCGCGCTCGGTCCGGTCCTCGGCCAGGCCGTCGACCGGATGCCGTACCCGGTGATCAACACGCTCTTCGACGAGGACCTGCCGCCGGGCCTCTACCACTACTGGAAGGGCAACTTCAGCCGTGAGCTGACCGACGGCGCCATCGACGTGCACATGACGTTCGGGGAGACGATGCCGTCGATGCAGTCCGACACCGCGATCTTCCCGATCGACGGGGCGTGCCACCGGGTCGGGGCCGAGGACACCGCGTTCGCCTACCGCGACGCGGCCTTCTCCGCCTCGTTCGGCGCCAGCTACACCGATCCCGCCGACACGGAGCGGAACATCGCCTGGACCCGGGCGTACGACACCGCGCTGCGTCCGCACACGCAGGAGGCCGGCTACGTCAACTTCATGGACTCCGACGACCAGAGCCGGGTGCGCGTCAACTACCGGCAGAACTACGACCGCTTGCGGGCGGTCAAGCGCCGCTACGACCCCGACAACGTCTTCCGCCTCAACCACAACATCGCGCCGTAGGGGGCGCGGCTCAGAGCAGCGTCCTCGCGGTGGTGAGCAGCCGGGCGGTGTCGTCGGCGCAGAGCGCCAGGGCGTTGCCGACGGTGTTCAGCACGTCCCGCTCGGCCGTGCTGTACGGACCGTCGGCGAGGGCGATCCTGGCTCCCTGGAGCAGGATCGACTCGCGCCCGGAGGCCGCCAGGTGCGGGGTGAGCGGCTCCAGGGCCTCGTGCAGCTCGATGGCGAGGGCGGCGCCACCGCCGCCCACGTCGGGGAGGAAGCGGCCGGTGTCGGCCGCCAGCGCCTCGACGAGGTCGGTCAGCTGGGTGGCGGTGCACTCGGCGAAGCCGGCCGCCCGGACCGCCGTGACCGCGGTGTCCACCGCCGTACGGGAGGAGGCGCCGCCCGCCGCGAGGACGGCGAGGGCGACGGTGTGCACGGCGTCCCGCAGCATCGCGGAGAAACGGCTCGTCGTCGGGTGGTCGAGCACGTCCGTACCGAAGTGGGTGTGGCACGCGGCGCATTCGATGACCGGCCCGGCGTACCCACGGGGCAGGACCGGCACTCCCAGGACGGCGAACCGCCGCCGGCCGGTCCGGCGCCGGTAGTTGCGGTCGCCGCCGCACTCCTCGCAGAAGAACTCACCGTCTCCGACGGTGTTCCAGGAAGTACGAATGCCGCAGACGCCCACTTTTCGACAACGTGACTCTCGGGCAGACCGCACGTCGCACCTCCCTTAACGACACGGCAACACTGCCGACGTGGGCGTGATGTTAGCCACATCTGTGATGTGGCGTCAGCACCTCGTCGACAGATCGCCACCGACATGGCCGAGACCCGCCACGAGCCCCGCCCGCCTCAGCGAGGCGGGCGGGGCCCGAAAGACGCGGTCAGCACGTCAGGAGGGGCGGGTGCGACGACGGTGCACCGAATGGGTGACCGGTTCGCCACCGACCGGAACCGATGCCCGTACGGAGCGTCAGCGTGCGGCCCGGTTGACGGCCGAGATGACGGCCTTCAGCGAGGCGCGCGTGGTGTTGGCGTCGATGCCGATGCCCCACAGGACCTTGCCGTCGATGGCGCACTCGATGTACGAGGCGGCCTGCGCGGAGGCGCCCTCGCTCATCGTGTGCTCCTGGTAGTCCAGCAGCCGGGCGTCGACGCCGATCGACTGCAGGGCGTCGAAGAAGGCCGAGATCGGGCCGTTGCCGGAACCGCGCAGCACGGTCTCGACGCCGTCCACGACCGCCTCGACGGTCAGGGTGTCGGTGCCGTCCGTGTCGGAGGTGGTCTGGCCGGAACGCAGCTGGATGCGTCCCCAGGCGTTGTCCGGGTTCGGCAGGTACTCGTCCTGGAAGACCGACCAGATCGCGGCCGGGGTGACCTCGCCGCCCTCGGTGTCCGTCATCTGCTGGATGATCTTCGAGAACTCGATCTGCATCCGGCGCGGCAGGTCCAGCTTGTGGTCGTTCTTCAGGACGTACGCGATACCGCCCTTGCCGGACTGGGAGTTGACCCGGATCACGGCCTCGTAGGAGCGGCCGACGTCCTTCGGGTCGATCGGCAGGTACGGCACGGCCCACTCGATCTCGTCGACGGTCTTGCCCGCGGCGGCCGCGTCGGCCTCCATGGCGTCGAAGCCCTTCTTGATGGCGTCCTGGTGGGAGCCGGAGAAGGCGGTGTAGACCAGGTCGCCCGCGTAGGGGTGGCGCGGGTGGACCTCCATCTGGTTGCAGTACTCGGAAGTGCGGCGGATCTCGTCGATCTGCGAGAAGTCGATCTGCGGGTCCACGCCCTGCGAGAACAGGTTCATGCCCAGGGTCACCAGGTCGACGTTGCCGGTGCGCTCGCCCTGGCCGAACAGGCAGCCCTCGATGCGGTCGGCGCCGGCCATGATCGCCAGCTCGGCCGCCGCCACCGCCGTACCGCGGTCGTTGTGCGGGTGCACGGACAGGCAGATGTACTCGCGGCGGGTCAGGTTCCGGGACATCCACTCGAACCGGTCCGCGTGCGTGGACGGCGTCGAACGCTCCACGGTGGCGGGCAGGTTGAGGATGATCTCGCGGCCCTCCTCGGGCTGCCAGACGTCACAGACCGCCTCGCAGACCTCCAGGGCGAAGTCCAGCTCGGTGTCGGTGAAGATCTCCGGGCTGTACTGGTAGCCGAAGATCGTCTCGTCGCCCAGCAGCTTGTCGGCGTACTCCATCACCAGCCGCGTGCCGTCGACGGCGATCTGCTTGATCTGCTCCTTCGAGCCGCGGAAGACGACCCGGCGGAAGGTGGGCGCGGTGGCGTTGTACAGGTGGACGGTGGCGCGCTTGGCGCCGACCAGGGACTCCACGGTCCGCTCGATCAGATCCTCACGGGCCTGGGTCAGTACGGAGATCGTGACGTCGTCCGGGATCGCGCCCTCTTCGATGATGGAGCGCACGAAGGCGAAGTCGGTCTCGCCGGAGGACGGGAAGCCGACCTCGATCTCCTTGTAGCCCATCCGCACCAGCAGGTCGAACATCTCGCGCTTGCGGGCCGGGGACATCGGGTCGATCAGGGCCTGGTTGCCGTCGCGCAGGTCCGTGGACAGCCAGCGCGGAGCCTTGGTGATGCGCTGCTCGGGCCAGGTCCGGTCGGGGATGTGCACGGCCTCGTACCGGCCGTACTTGTGGATCGGCATCCCGGACGGCTTCTGCATCTGGGTGGCGTTGGTGATGGGCGTGGGGCGGCCAACGGGCTGGGACATTGCGCAGGGCTCCTCGGGTCCAGCGGGAGGGACGGCCGACTGTCGAACGCAACACCAGGTCCCGCGGGGAGGGGGTCGGCCTACGACTACAGGCCCTCGCCGCGGCAGCTAAGGAGAAGCAGCCCGAAACGCATGATGTGCCGCAGCCTAGCTCAGGGACGACGGAGGCGGACGTCCCGTTTCAGTATGCGGGACGGTCGGGACGTCAAGCCCAAAGAGTGACCATCATCCCATTTCGCCAATCACTGCCTCATCCCGTGACAGCACGGTCACGGAGTGCCACATTCTCAGTCATGACCTCCCCCACGCACCACCGTGCCTCCCGCCCCGTCTTCTGCCCGATCGTGCCGCCGCATCTGCTGGAGCACCTGGCCCGGTCCGGGAACCCGGCGATCGCGGCCGTGGCCCGCCGGACCCTGGTCGCGGACGCCGCGGCCCGGACGGCCCGCGCGCTCCCGTCCACCGCCTCCACCTCCGCCACGGCACCCGCCGATCCCGCCCGCCCGCGGCGCACCGTGTACGACGCGCGGCGCCGGACCGAGCTGCCGGGCGTCAAGGTCCGCGACGAGGGCGACGAGGCGACCGGCGACGCCACCGTCAACCGCGCCTACGCCGGGCTCGGCGCCACCTTCGACCTCTTCCTGAACGCCTACGGCCGCGACTCGATCGACGGCGCCGGCCTGCCGCTCCTGGCGACGGTCCACTACGACGAGAACTACGGAAACGCCTTCTGGAACGGCGATCAGATGGTGTTCGGTGACGGCGACGACGAGATCTTCCTCGACTTCACCCTCCCCGTGGACGTCATCGGCCACGAGCTGACCCACGGCTTCACGCAGCACACCGCCGGCCTGGAGTACTTCAGCCAGTCCGGCGCCCTGAACGAGTCCGTCTCGGACGTCTTCGGCTCGCTGGTGAAGCAGTACGCGCTAGGCCAGAGCGCCGCGGACGCCGACTGGCTGATCGGCGAGGGCCTGTTCCACCCGAACGTCCAGGGGACCGCGCTGCGCTCGATGAAGGCTCCGGGCACGGCGTACGACGACGACGTCCTGGGCAAGGACCCGCAGCCGGGCCACATGGACGACTACGTCCGCACCAGCCGGGACAACGGCGGCGTGCACATCAACTCCGGCATCCCCAACCACGCCTTCTATCTGGCGGCGACCGAGCTGGGCGGCAATGCCTGGGAGCGGCCGGGGCAGATCTGGTACGACGTGATGACCGGCGGGACGCTCACCCCCGAGACCCGGTTCGACGAGTTCGCGAAGGCCACGGTGGCGGCGGCGAAGGCGCGGTACGGCGACGGGGCGGAGATCCAGGCCGTGATGAAGGCCTGGTCGACCGTGGGCGTGCCGACGGACTGATAGACAGAACCCATGCGTATTCGAGTGCGCCGCACCGGCGGCTTCGCGGGCATCGAACGGTCGGCCGAGGTGGACACCTCGGACCAGGAGGACGCCGTGGAATGGCACACCCTGGCCGACGCGATCCTCAGAGACGGCGAGGACGACGGGCCGGAGGTGCCGGACGGCTTCTCGTACGAGATCACGATCGACGGCGAGACGGTCCACTGCGCGGACCCCCGGCTGACGCGGGTACAGCGGGCCCTGATCAGGAAGGTCCTCAAGGAGGGCGCCTAGGCCGTGTCCGTACGGGACCACCCCCGGCGCCCTCCCGAAAGGCTAGAAGCCCAGCTTGCGCAGCTGCTTGGGGTCCCGCTGCCAGTCCTTCGCGACCTTCACGTGCAGGTCGAGGAAGACCGGGGTCCCGAGCAGCGCCTCGATGTGCTTGCGGGACTTCATCCCGACCTCCTTCAGGCGGCTGCCCTTCGGGCCGATGATGATCCCCTTCTGGCTGGGGCGCTCGATGTAGACGTTCGCGTGGATGTCGAGCAGCGGCCGGTCCGCCGGGCGGCCCTCGCGCGGGATCATCTCCTCGACCACCACGGCGATCGAGTGCGGCAGCTCGTCGCGTACGCCTTCGAGGGCGGCCTCGCGGATCAGCTCCGCGACCATGACCTGCTCCGGCTCGTCCGTGAGGTCGCCCTCCGGGTAGAGCGGCGGGGACTCCGGCAGGAGCGGGATCAGCAGGTCGGCGACGAGCTGAACCTGCCGGCCGCCGACGGCCGAGACGGGGACGATCTCCTGCCACTCGAAGCCCAGCTCCTTGCCGAGCTGGTCGATGGCGATGAGCTGCTCGGCGAGGGTCTTGGAGTCGACCAGGTCCGTCTTGGTGACGATCGCGACCTTCGGGGTCTTCTTGATCCCGGCGAGCTCCTTGGCGATGAAGCGGTCGCCGGGGCCGAGCTTCTGGTCGGCGGGCAGACAGAAGCCGATCACATCGACCTCGGCCCACGTCGTGCGCACCACGTCGTTGAGCCGCTCGCCGAGGAGCGTGCGCGGCTTGTGGAGGCCCGGCGTGTCCACCAGGATCAGCTGCGCGTCCGGGCGGTGCACGATGCCTCGGACGGTGTGCCGGGTGGTCTGGGGCCGGTTGGAGGTGATCGCCACCTTCTGGCCGACCAGAGCGTTCGTGAGAGTGGACTTGCCCGCGTTGGGGCGGCCGACGAAGCAGGCGAAGCCGGCCCGGTGGACGGCTTCGGAATCTTGATTACGAGCGCTCATGAGGGCCATTCTCCCCGATGCGGGACCTCGTCACGTACTCAGTGCCCGGCGGCGCCGTACCGCCGCCCGATCAGCGCCGCCACTCCCCCGGTGATCAGGGCTCGCGGCGGCGCGGCGGGGACAGCGCGCGAAGGGGGCCCGGCACATGGCCGGGCCCCCTTTCGCGTTCCCGGGACGGGTTCAGCCCGCCGTGACCGCCGCGCGGAGCTGCCCGTCGGGGCCGGCGAGCAGGACCGGGGTCTCGGGCCCGCCGAGGTCCCGTACCGCGGCGCGGTCCGCGTCCGAGGCGGCCTCGGCGGTGGAGACGACGGCCGCCGCCTCCAGCGACCGGGCGCCGCTGGCGACGGCCATGGCGACCGCGGTCTGCAACGCGCTCAGCCGGAGCGACTCCAGGGCCACGGTCCCGGCGACGTACGTCCGCCCGGTCTCGTCCCGTACCGCCGCGCCCTCGGGCACACCGTTGCGGGCGCGGGCGCTGCGCGCCAGCGTGATGATCTTGAGGTCCTCGGCGCCGAGGTCGCCGTGCTCGCGGTTGAGTGTCATGCCCCGAGCATAGGTCGGGGCACGGGATCAGCTCTGCGCGCCCTTGACGAACCTGTCGGCGGCGAGCTTGGCGAGGGCGTCGAAGTCCTTGTGGCCGGAGGCGTTCGCCGGCACGTGAACGATCTTGGCGACGCCGGTGCCCTGCCGCACGACCATCATGTTCGACTCGACGGTCATGGCCATCTGCGCCAGCTTCATCTTCAGCCGGAAGGCGTGCGACTCCTCGCCTGCCTTCGGTCCGGCGAGCTTCTCCAGCGTGACGTCCATCTTCATGCCCTGGAGTTCGGCGGCGAACCCCTTGCAGGTGTCCAGCGAGGTGCCCAGCGACTTGACGAAGTCCGTGGCGCCGGCGGCCGGGTAGGTGAAGACGTACGTGCTGAGCACGCTCTCGGCGTTGCCGCGCTCGAAGTGGGCGGACGGGCCCATCGTCGCTCCGCTGATCTCCTTGGCGACGAAGCCGGCGAGCGGCTGACACTCGGGCTTGTCGGCCTTCGGCTCCGGAGTGTCCGGCCCGGTGGAGTTCTTCCAGCCGGAGGGCAGGTCCTTCAACTCCAGCGTCGCGGCCTTCATCTGGGCCGCCGTCAGGGGCGCGGCCGCCGCCGTGGTCGGCTCGGCGGCGGGCTTGTCGGCGGCCGGCTTGTCGGCGGCCTTCTTGTCGCCGCCGTCCGTGGAGCCGCCGCACGCGGCGGTCAGGGAGAGGGCGGAGACGGTGAGTACGGCGGCCAGGCCGTGACGTATGCGGGTGCGCATGGCGAAGTGCCCCTTGCGAAGTGAGGGTTGAGGTGTGCCGGGCCGCTGCTGCGGGTCCGGACGGCGAGGAGGATATACGGCGCCGGTGACAACCCCGGGCCGACACTGTCCGAAAAGATCAGCCTCCCGTCTGTCCGCCGCCCGAACCGGACTCGGGACGACGCCGTCCGACGGCCGCCCACGGCCGACCGGCCCGGCGTGCCGGGCGCCGGTCGCCGTCGCGGCCCGGACCGCCGCCGCCGGCTCAGCCGGCCACCGGGAACATCGCTCCGCGGCGCCCCTCGGGGGAGACCAGCCACTCAAGCTTCGCCGCCGTGTCCGCCTCCGCCAGCGGCGTGTGCAGCACGATCACCAGGTCCGGCCGGGCCGGGACCCTGAGCTGGGTCGACTCGAGCGCCAGCGGGCCGGCCACCGGGTGCTCCACGATCTTGCGGAGCTGGCCGCCGGGCCGGATGTCCCGCCGCTCCCACAGCGCGGCGAACTCCGCGCTGACCGTCTTCGCCTCCTCGACCACCGCGCGGAAGCCCTCGTCGTCCGGGCACTCCGAGCAGGCGGCCCGGAACTGGGCGACGACCTGGGGCGCGAGCTCCTCCCAGTCCCCGGCCCGGGAGCGGTAGAGCGGGTCGGTGAAGAAGGAGACGAGGCAGTTCTGGGGGGCTTCGGGCCGCATGCCCAGCACGAGCGACGCCGACTCGTTGTACATGATCGTGTTCCAGTACGCGTCCATGATGTGCGCGGGGAACGGCATCCAGGCGTCGATCAGCCGGCGCAGCCCGGCGCACATGTCCCGCGCCTCGGGGTCGACTTCGGGCGCCGGCGGGTTGAGGCCGGCGAGCACATACAGGTGGCGCCGCTCGGCCGGGCTCAGCCGCAGCACCCGCGCCACCGAGTCGAGCACCTGCGGGGAGACCGTGATGTCCCGGCCCTGCTCCAGCCACTGGTACCAGGAGACCCCCACGCCGGCCAGGACCGCGACCTCCTCGCGGCGCAGTCCCGGGGTGCGGCGGCGCGCCCCGCCGTCGGGGAGGCCCGCCTCGGCGGGGGTGACCCGGGCCCGACGGCTCATCAGGAACTCGCGCAGTTCGGCCAGTCGATGCGCCTTGGCATCGGTGTTCTCGACCGCAGTGGCCACGTGCGCCCCTCCCCCGGGGATTGTCTGGTGGTACGACCAACAGGATAAGTACCCGCTCCCCAGCCTTGTTCCCGCGCGCCGAGGGTGGGGCCATGGCAACCCTGACCTCTCCTCCGACCACCCCCGCCGCTCCCCCGGCGCTCACCGGCCGCTCCCGGCTGGTCCTCTTCGTGCTGTGCGCGGCCCAGTTCATGGTGGCGCTCGACTTCTCCGTCCTGAACGTGGCGCTGCCGGTGCTCGGCGCGGATCTCGGCCTCGGGCACTCGGCGCTCCAGTGGGCGGTCACCGCCTTCGCCCTGCCCTCGGGCGGCTTCCTGCTCCTGTTCGGGCGGATCGGCGACCTCTACGGGCGCAAGAAGCTCTTCCTCGCCGGTCTGGCGCTCTTCGGCGCTGCCTCCGTGCTCGCGACCTTCGCCTGGGACCCGGCGTCCTTCCTCGCTGCGCGGGCCCTGCAGGGCGTCGGCGCGGCGGCGATCGTGCCGACCGGGATGTCCCTGCTGACCACCACCTTCCCCGAGGGGCCGCAGCGCGACCGGGCGCTCGGCATCTCCGGAACCCTGCTCTCCCTGGGCTTCACCATCGGAATGGTGCTCGGCGGTGTCATGACGGACACGCTCGGCTGGCGCTCCACCATGGGCCTGCTGGCGCTGTTCAGCCTGATCGTCCTGCCGCTGGCGCCGGGCCTGCTGCCGGAGTCCAGGACCCCGGACCGGCCCCGGCTGGACGTGCCGGGCGCGGTGACCGTCACCGGCGGGCTGCTCGCGGTGATCTACGCCCTGTCGACGGCGGCCGAGCGCGGCTTCGGCGGCGCGGACGTGCTGGTGTCCCTGGTGGCGGGCGTGGTGCTGCTCGTGGTCTTCGCGATCGTGGAGTCGCGGCACCGGGCCCCGCTGGTCTCGCTGCCGATGCTGCGGCGGCGTACGGTCGCCCTCGGCAACCTGGGCGGGCTCGTGACGTTCTCGATGATGTCCACGGTCGTCTTCGTGCTGACCCTGTACCTCCAGGAGACCCTCGGCCTGTCGGCGTTCGGCACCGGTCTCGTCTTCGGTGTGCAGGGCGTCGTGTCCGTCTTCGCGGGGTCGCTCGCCCCCCGGCTGATCGGCCGGTTCGGCGCCCGCCGCACGCTGGTGTACGCGCTCGCGGGGCAGGGCCTGTTCGTCGCCGCGCTGCTCGGCATCGGCGAGGACTCGGGCGCGCTCCTCGCGGGGGTCGCCGTCTCACTGGCGTCCATGTGCCACCTGGGCGCGATCATCTCGTACGGCCTGACCGTCACCTCCGGCGTCCCGGACACGGAACAGGGCCTGGCCACCGGTCTGGTGACGACGACCCAGCAGGTCGGCCTGACGGTCGGCATCCCGCTGCTCGGGGTTCTCGCGACCACCGGTGGGGATCTGTACGGCGGCGTGCGCACCGTCCTCGCCGTCGACGCGGCGATCGTGCTGGCGACGGCCCTGCTCCTCGCCGTCGGCCTGCGCGAACGCGGTAGGAGCACCCCCTAGGGGCGGTCGAGCCGCAGGCGCACGGCGCGGGGGAGGCCGGCGACCACCAGGTCGTACGAGTCCTCGATGAGCTCCCGGACCATCCGGTCCGGGAGCCCGGCGACCGTCACCGTGTTCCAGTGGCGCTTGTTCATGTGGTAGCCGGGGGCGACGGCCGGGTGCTCCTCCCGGAGCCGTTCCGCCTCCTCCGGTTCGCATTTGAGATTGATCCGCAGCGGCTCCGCGTCCAGCGCCGAGAGCGCGAACATCTTCCCGGCGACCTTGAAGACGGAGGTCTCCGGGGTGAACGGGAACTCCTCCGTCGCGTCGTTGAAGTCCAGGCAGAAGGCGCGCAGCTCGTCGGGGGTCATTCCGGCTTCTCCTCCGGTCGCGCGATCGGTTCCACGAGGACGGTGACGATCTTGTTCCGGCGGCCCGCCGTGGACTCGGCCGTCAGCCGCAGCTCGCGCCCGTCCGGCAGCTCCACGACCGCCTTGGCACCCGCGATCGGCACCCGGCCCAGCGCCTTGGCGAGCAGTCCGCCGACGGTCTCCACGTCCTCGTCGTCGTACTCGTCCGCGCCGAGGCCGTACAGCTCTCCGAGGTCGCCGATGTCCAGGCGGGCCGTGACGCGGTAGCGGTCCTCGCCCAGCTCCTGGACCGGCGGCAGCTCGCGGTCGTACTCGTCGGTGATCTCGCCGACGATCTCCTCCAGGATGTCCTCGATGGTGACGATCCCGGCCGTGCCGCCGTACTCGTCGATGACGACGGCGACGTGGTTGCGCTCCTGCTGCATCTCCCGCAGCAGGTCGCCGGCGTTCTTGGTGTCCGGTACGAACGCGGCCGCCCGCATCGCCGTCGAGACCAGGTCGGCCTCGGCGTCCCGGTTGATGTGCGTCTTGCGGACCAGGTCCTTCAGATACACGATGCCGACGATGTCGTCCTCGTTCTCACCCGTGACCGGGATGCGCGAGAAGCCGGAGCGCAGCGCCAGGGTGAGGGCCTGGCGGACGGTCTTGAACCGCTCGATGCAGACCAGGTCGGTCCGGGGCACCATCACCTCCCGTACGAGCGTGTCGCCGAGCTCGAAGACGGAGTGCACCATCCGGCGCTCGTCGTCCTCGATCAGCGATTCCTGCTCGGCGAGGTCGACCATCGCGCGCAGCTCGGCCTCGGAGGCGAAGGGGCCCTTGCGGAAGCCCTTGCCGGGGGTGAGCGCGTTGCCGATGAGGATCAGCAGCTGCGGGATCGGGCCCATGACCCGGGCCAGCGGCAGCAGGACGTACGCGGCGGCGGTCGCCGTGTTCAGCGGGTGCTGCCGGCCGATGGTGCGCGGCGAGACGCCGACGGCGACGTAACTGACGAGCACCATCACCGCGATGGCGATGAGGAGCGCCTCCCAGGTCTCCGGGAACTCCTCCAGACAGGCGTAGGTGACGAGGACCCCGGCCGCCATCTCGCAGGAGACGCGCACGAGCAGCGCCACATTGAGGTAGCGGGTCGGGTCGGAGGCGACCTGGACCAGCCTCTCGGCGCCGCGCCGCCCCGACCGCAGGGCCTCGGCGGCGCGGAAGCTGGAGACGCGGGCGATGCCGGCCTCGGCGCAGGCTGCGAGCCAGGCGACGACGACCAGCGCGACCGCGCCGAAGATCAGCGATGCGTTCATCGGCTGCTTCGGGGGTTCAGGAGACGGTCGGCGCCGGGGAGGGGCCGGTCAGGCCCTTCTCCGCGCGCCAGCCGTCGACGATGGCCGCCTGGAGGCCGAACATCTCGGCCTTCTCGTCCGGCTCCTCGTGGTCGTAGCCGAGGAGGTGCAGCACGCCGTGGACGGTCAGCAGCTGGAGTTCCTCGTCCATGGAGTGCTGCGTGGGCGCGTCCTCACCCTGCTTCTTGGCGACCTCGGGGCAGAGCACGATGTCGCCGAGGAGCCCCTGCGGGGGCTCCTCGGTGTCCTTCGCCGGCGGGCGCAGCTCGTCCATCGGGAAGGACATGACGTCCGTCGGGCCGGGCAGGTCCATCCACTGGATGTGCAGCTGCTCCATGGCCTCTTCGTCCACGACGATCACCGAGAGCTCGGAGAGCGGGTGGATGCGCATCCGCGCGAGGGCGTAGCGGGCGATGTCGAGGATCGCCTGCTCGTCGACCTCGGTTCCGGACTCGTTGTTGACGTCGATCGACATGGTGCGGCTGGTCTACTTCCCGTTGCGGCTGTCGTACTTCTCGTACGCGTCGACGATACGGCCGACGAGCTTGTGCCGTACGACATCGTGGGAGGTGAGCCGGGAGAAGTGGACGTCGTCCAGGCCCTCCAGGATCTCCTGGACCTGGCGCAGACCGCTCTTCGTGCCGCCGGGGAGGTCGACCTGGGTGATGTCGCCGGTGATGACGATCTTCGAGTCGAAGCCGAGCCTCGTCAGGAACATCTTCATCTGCTCGGGGCTGGTGTTCTGCGCCTCGTCGAGGATGATGAACGCGTCGTTGAGCGTCCGTCCTCGCATGTACGCCAGCGGCGCGACCTCGATCGTGCCCGAGGCCATCAGCTTCGGGATCGAGTCGGGGTCGAGCATGTCGTGCAGCGCGTCGTACAGCGGCCGCAGATACGGGTCGATCTTCTCGTACAGGGTGCCCGGCAGGAAGCCGAGCCGCTCACCCGCCTCGACGGCCGGCCGGGTCAGGATGATCCGGGTGACCTGCTTGGACTGCAGGGCCTGGACCGCCTTGGCCATGGCCAGATACGTCTTGCCGGTACCGGCGGGGCCGATGCCGAAGACGACCGTGTGCTTGTCGATCGCGTCGACATAGCGCTTCTGGTTGAGGGTCTTGGGGCGGATCGTGCGCCCCCGGCTGGAGAGGATGTTCTGGGTGAGCACCTCGGCCGGGGTCTCCTGGCCTGCCTCCGCCTTGCCGTTCTCGCTCGCCCTGAGCATGGCGATCGAGCGTTCCACTGCGTCCTCCGTCATCGGCTGCCCGGTGCGGAGCACCAGCATCATCTCGTCGAACAGGCGCTGGATCAGTGCGACTTCCGTCGCCTCGCCCACCGCGCTGACCTGGTTGCCCCGGACATGGATGTCGGTCGTGGGGAACGCCTTCTCGATCACGCGCAGCAACGCGTCACCGGAGCCGAGGACGGTCACCATCGGGTGCTTGGCGGGGACGGTGAAGTGGGCGCGGGTCTCGCCCGGTGCGCCATTGGGGGCTGTGGGTGTCTGAGTCATGGGCCGGCACTGTGGCCTGCACATACCTCCCGTTGCAGGGTTCTCGCCGCTCGACAACCTCTGGGATACAAGCCTACGACCTGGCGGTGACAAGGCCGAAGCCTTTTACGAGCGAGGTGCTCCGAAGCCGATCGTGGGGACGGCCCGGCGCAGCGGCCAGGGGCGGGCCTCGGCCGGGAGCAGCCGCTCCAGGAAGGCGTAGCGGCCGCGCAGGGCCTCCGGGTCCTGGCAGACGTGGCCCTGGACATGCTGCCACCAGGCGGCGACCTCGCCCCAGCCGGGGGCGGAGAGCGAGCCGCCGAACTCCTGCACCGACAGCGCGGCCGTCAGCCCGGCGAAGGCCAGCCGGTCGGCGAGCGGCCAGTCGGCGAGCGTTCCGGTGACGAAGCCGGCCACGAAGACGTCGCCCGCGCCGGTGGGGTCGAGGGCCGAGACCTGGATGGCCGGGACCTCGGCGGTCTCGCCGGTGGCCCCGTCGACGGCGTACGCCCCCTCGGCACCCAGCGTGACCACGGCGTAACGGACCTTGTCGGCCAGGGCGCGGGCGGCGGCGCGCGGGCAGTCGGTCCGGGTGTACCGCATCGCCTCCTGGGCGTTGGGCAGGAACGCCTCGCAGTGCTCGAGGTCGGCCAGCCCGGCCAGGTCCCAGCGGCCGGTCTCGTCCCAGCCGACGTCGGCGAAGACCTTCGCCCCGCCCCGGGCGGCCTGCGCGACCCACTCCTCGCGGCGCCCCGGTACGAGGGAGGCGACGGCGGCGCGCGCGTGCGGCGGGTAGGCGGGCAGGGCGCCGTCCAGGGGCGGGGCCTCGTGGCCGTGGGAGACCATCGTGCGCTCGCCCTCGTAGGCCATGGAGACGGTGACCGGGGAGTGCCAGCCGGGCACGGTCCGGGAGAGCGAGAGATCGATGCCCTCGCCCTGTTCGAGGGCGTCCCAGCAGTACTCGCCGTAGTGGTCGTCGCCGAAGGCGGCGGCGAGCGAGGTGCGCAGCCCGAGGCGGGCGAGCGCGGTGGCCATGTTGGCGACACCGCCGGGACTGGAACCCATGCCCCGGGCCCAGGACTCGGTGCCGCGCACCGGGGCGCTGTCGAGCCCGGTGAAGATGATGTCGAGGAAGACCGTGCCGGTGAGGAAGACGTCGCACTGGGGGTCGGTCGGCTCCCGGAGGCGCACCAACGGGTCGACCCCGGCGTCGCGTTGCTGGTCTCCCCTTGCTGTGGTCACGGCAGGCTCCCCGGTCGTGGTGCGGATCAGCTCAGTGTGCCTGATGGGGGTGGCGTGACGGGGGTGGCACAGCCGGAAGGCGAGCGCCGGTACCCGACGGATCCGACCCCAAACCAAAAGTGTCCTAGATCACATGCGCGGGGAGGGGTAACGGCTTCTCCGAGGGCTTGATGGCTTGATTACATGTAACCGCGATCCCGAGCAACACCGGGCGCTCCACCCCCTCTTCTCTTCCTTTTCCTGGAACGCCCATGTCGTCGCGCCCGCGCGCCCTGGGGCCTCTCGTCGCCCTGTTCACGGCCGGTTATGTCGCCCCGTACCTGCTGCCGACCGTCGTCGGCCGGCTCTCCGCCGGACTCGGTCTCACCCCCGCCCAGGCGGGCCTGGTGGGCTCGGTCCTGCTCCTCGCCTCCGCTTCCGCCGGTTTCACGCTCGCCGCGCGCGTGGAGCGGCTCGGCCCGCGCCGGGTCGCGCGGATCGGCCTGCTGGCCATGTGCGTCGGCTACGGCACGGCGGCGCTCACCGCGGCCGTCCCGCTGGTCGTCGGCGGCGCGGTCGTCGGCGGATTCGGCTCCGGTACCGCGACGGCGGTGGCCGCGACCGGCATCGCCGCGCAGCGGGATCCGCACCGGGCCTCGACGCTCGGTCTCCTGTCGGTCTCGGCGGCCGCGGGCGCGTTGTATCTGACGCTGCCGCACCTCGGTGGTGGTCACGCGCTGCCGTTCGCCGCCATCGCCCTGACGGCGGCGCTGGTGTGGCCGCTGACGGCCGGCCTGCCGGACGGGCGGGGCGTTCCCCGGGCCGACTCGACGATCCGCCCGGGCCGGCTCGGCCGGGTCCGCCGGGTCGCCGCCGCCTCGGCGGCGCGGACGCCTGCCACCGGCTCCTCCTCGCTGCCGGACGGCCCGGCTCCCGGGTCGTCCCCGCTGCTGCCCCACCGGCGCTCGGGCATCGTGCTCGCCGCGGCGATCCTCCTCTGGTCGATGGCCCAGAACGCACTGTGGGGCGTGAGCGGCCGGATCGGCCTGACCCAGGCCGGGCTGACCGAGGTCACCGTCGGCGCCGTCTTCGCCGCGGCGCTCGGCGCCGGTCTCCTCGGGGTCACCGCGGCGGGCGCGCTCGGCGCACGCCTCGGCCGGGCTGTGCCGATCGGGGCCGGAACCGCGATCATCGCCTGCTGTGTGCTGCTGAGTTCGGCGGCCGGGAGCCTGCCCGCCTTCGCGACCGGCGAGATCCTCTGGAACCTCTTCTACCCGGTGGTCCTGTCGTACCTGCTGGGCCTGGCCGCCTCCCTGGACCCGCGCGGCCGCTGGGCGGTCCTGGTCGGCTCGGCGTCCTCCCTCGGGGTGGCCTGCGGTCCGGTCGTCGGCAGCGTCCTGTCGGAGGCCGCCGGGTACCCGGGCATGGGCCTCGTCCTGTGCGCCGTGCTCCTGGTGCTCGCGGTCCCGATGACCGCGGTCGCCCTGCACACCTCCGGCCGCCCCCTGGTTCCGGGCTCCGTCCGCCGCCGCGGCGGCGCCCCGGCGGCGGTGGTCGCGGGCACGACGACCGCCTCCACGGGTCTGCTCCCCCAGATGGGCGCCCCGGAACAGGAGGTCACCGAGCTGCCGGTGTCCGCCAACCCCCGCGTCGTACAGCGCTCCTTCCGCCTCGCCCGCCCGAACGACCGCGGTTAGGGCCTGTCCCCTGGATCTGACCCGGCACTTTGTCTGACGAAATGGGATAGGGGACATTCGGGTGGTGAGCGGGACGTACCGCAACCGCCGTCGGGTGGCGCGCACTCTTCCTGTGCAGTCGCACGACAACTGAGGAGGCACCCATGACCGCGCTCCAGACGTTCACCACGGTCCCGACCGCGCTGTCGGACCTCGACCCCTACCGCTTCCCCGCCGTGTTCGACCACGACCTTCCCGAGGAGCCCCGAACGGCCCAGGGAGTCATGGACATGGACGCCGGCGACTACATGCTGCCCGCGCCCGCGCCGGCCAGCCGCCTGCCGCTGCCGCTGGCGCCGGAGGACCGCCGCCGCCTGGATCTGCACGCCGCGCTCACCACGGCGGGCATCGCGCCCCTGCCGGGCGACCTCGACGCCATCGAGGCGCTGTGCAGGCTGGACGACACCACCCACACCGCGCTCCAGCGGTGGATCACCCACACCGTCTGAGCCGGTTCCGGGCGATCCACCGTGGCCGCGGGCCGACCGCTCAGAAGTCGTCGGCGCCGTTGCGCGGCTCCGGACGGACCGGCGGCCCGGAACCCCGCTCTCCGCGCCCCCGGCCTGGTGATCATCGGCCCGGACCGCGTCCGACCCGCGGCGCCCCTACTCCGCGTCGAAGTCGTACGCCTCGACCTCGGCGAGGTACCGCGCCCTGCGGGCCTCGTCGTCGTCGAGGAACGACGCCTCGAAGGAGTTGCGCGCCAGGGTCCGCAGCCGGTCGCGGCTCAGCCCGAGCGCGCCGCGCACCGCCGCGAACGTGTCGCCGACGTAGCCGCCGAAGTAGGCGGGGTCGTCGGAGTTGACCGTCACCATCAGGCCCGCGTCCATCATCGAGGCCAGCGGGTGGTCCTCCAGGACGTCGATCGCCCTCAGCCGTACGTTCGACAGCGGGCACAGCGTGAGCGGTACCCGCTCGCGGGCGAGCCGCTCCACCAGCTCCGAGTCCTCCATCGCGCGCAGGCCGTGGTCGATCCGCTCCACGCCGAGGACGTCCAGGGCCTCGCGGATGTAGGCCGGCGGGCCCTCCTCGCCCGCGTGGGCGACCTTGCGCAGGCCGAGCGCCTCGGCCGCCGCGTACACCTCGCGGAACTTCGACGGCGGGTGCCCCACCTCCGCCGAGTCCAGGCCGACGCCCGTGATCCGGTGCAGATGCGGCTTCGCCGCCTCCAGGGTCGCCATCGCCGACTCGGCGGACTCGTCGCGCAGGAAGCACATGATCAGCCGGGTCGAGACGCCGTACCGCTCCTCGGCCCCGTCCAGCGCGCGGGCCAGGCCTTCGATCACGGTGCCGATGGCCACGCCGCGTGCCGTGTGCGCCTGCGGGTCGAAGAAGATCTCCGCGTGCCGGACGCCCTGCTCGGCGGCCCGCGCCAGATACGCGTCGGTGAGCTCGGTGAAGTCCTCCGCCGTCCGCAGGACGGACATCAGGCCGTAGTACAGGTCGAGGAACGACTGCAGGTCGCTGAAGAGGTACGCCTTGCGCAGCTCCTCGGTGTCCGCGAACGGCAGGGTGACGCCGTTGCGCGCCGCGAGCGCGAAGGCCAGCTCGGGCTCGAGGGTGCCCTCGATGTGGAGGTGCAGTTCGGCCTTGGGAAGAGGCTGGGGCATGGCTCTATCTTTTCGGTAGGGGGACCCGCATGAGGTCCTGGGCAATGCTCAGCTCGCCCTCGAACCCTGCCGCCCGTGCCTGGCGCTCGAACTCCGCCGGGTCGCTGTAGCGCTGCGAGAAGTGGGTCAGCACGAGATGCCGCACGCCCGCCTCGCGCGCGACCGAGGCCGCCTGTCCGGCCGTCAGGTGGCCGTGGTCCGTGGCGAGCCGTACGTCCTCGTCGAGGAAGGTCGACTCGATGACGAGCATGTCGGCGCCGTCGGCGAGCGCGTACACGCCGTCGCAGAGCCGGGTGTCCATGACGAACGCGAAACGCTGCCCTCGCCGGATCTCGCTGACGTCGTCGAGCGTGACCCCGTCGAGGACGCCCTCGCGCTGGAGCCGGCCGACGTCCGGGCCCTTGATCCCGTGCGCGGCGAGCTTCGCCGGGAGTATGCGGCGCCCGTCGGGCTCGGTCAGCCGGTAGCCGTACGACTCGACGGGGTGCGAGAGCCGGTACGCGTCGAGGGTGTACGCGTCGGTGACGGCGAGGGGGCCGTCGGCGGCGACCGGGTTCTCGGTCAGCCGTACGGTCTCGCGGTAGGCCGTCGCGTACCGCAGCCGCTCGAAGAAGCGCTGCCCGCTCGCCGGGTAGTGCGCGGTGACCGCGTGCGGGACCTGGTCGAGGTTGATCCGCTGGATCACCCCGGCCAGGCCGAGCGAGTGGTCGCCGTGGAAGTGCGTGACACAGATCCGGTCGAGGTCGTGGGCCGCGACGCCGGCCCGCAGCATCTGGCGCTGGGTGCCCTCGCCGGGGTCGAAGAGGATGCCCTGGCCGTCCCAGCGCAGCAGATAGCCGTTGTGGTTGCGGTGCCGGGTGGGCACCTGGCTGGCGGTGCCGAGGACGACCAGTTCACGTACGGACACGACCGGTTGGTTCCTCTTATCCGGGGGGCCAGTTGAGGCCGCGGCCGCCCAGCACGTGCGCGTGGGCGTGGAAAACGGTCTGGCCCGCGCCGGCGCCGGTGTTGAAGATGATCCGGAAGCCGCTGCCGTCGACCTTCTCCTGCGCGGCGATCTCGCCGGCCTCGCGCAGCATGTCGGCGGCCACGGTCGGCGCGGCGGCGGCGAGGGAGGCGGCGTCCGGGTAATGGAGGCGCGGGATGACGAGGACGTGCGTGGGCGCCTGCGGGTTGATGTCCCGGAAGGCGAGGGTCGTCTCCGTCTCCCGGACGATCGTCGCCGGGACCTCCCCCTCCGCGATCTTGCAGAACAGGCAATCGCTCTGCGGCTCTCCGGCCATGGCCCGGGCCTCCTCGCCTTCGATGATCAGTACACGGGCATCGTATCGGCCGCGCCGGAGCCGGGGGCCGCGGTGTCGGGGCGCGGCGGCCGCGCTCCGGCGGCGGGCCGCCGCGCCGGGCTCCTGCGGGCGGGCGGAGTCAGGACCAGCGGCCCGTACGGCCGAGCAGCAGCGCGGTCGCCGCCGTGCCGGCCGTGGAGGTGCGCAGGACGCTGTGGCCCAGCCGGTACGGCTTCGCGCCCGCCTCCTCGAAGAGCGCCAACTCCTCCCGGGACACGCCCCCTTCCGGCCCGACGACCAGCACGATCTCGCCGTCGGCGGGGAGTCGCGCGTCGGCGAGCGCGCCGCTGGGGTGGGCCCGGTCCTCGTGCAGGACGGCCGCGAAGTCGGCGCCCGCGAGGAGCGCCGCCACCTGCTTGGTGGTCATCGCGTCGGCGACCTCGGGAAAGCGCGTACGGCGCGACTGCTTGCCTGCCTCGCGCGCGGTGGCCCGCCATTTGGCGAGGGCCTTCAGGCCCCGGTCGCCCTTCCACTGGGTGATGCAGCGGGACGCGGCCCACGGCACGATCGCGTCGACACCGGTCTCGGTCATGATCTCGACGGCGAGTTCGCCCCGGTCACCCTTGGGCAGCGCCTGGACGACGGTGATGCGGGGCGTGGGCTCCGGCTCCTCGTACGTCCCCGAGACCTCGACGGTCAGCTGGTCCTTGCCCTCGGCGGCGAGGACGACGCAGTCGGCCCAGGCGCCGCGCCCGTCCGTGAGGACGAGCTCCTCCCCCGCGCGCAGGCGCTTCACGGAGACGGCGTGGCGGCCCTCGGAGCCGTCCAGGAGGAAGCTCCCGGTGCCGGGGACGGCGTCGACGACGAAGACGGGTGCGGTCATGTCACGTTCCTCTGGGCGAGCGCGGAGAGCGCGGTGTCGAGTTCGGCGGCCAGCACCTCGACGAGCTGTCCCGCCGGGAGTTCGCGGGCGAGCCGGTGGCCCTGGCCGGCCCACAGGGCCATGCCCTGCGCGTCGCCCGCGGTGGCGGCGGCCTTGCGCAGCGGGGCCGTGAGGTGGTGGACCTCGGGGTATGCGGCGGGGGCGTACGGGCCGTGCTCGCGCATGAAGCGGTTTACCAGGCCGCGCGCCGGGCGGCCGGAGAATGCCCGGGTGAGTTCGGTGCGGGCGAAGAGCGGCTGGGTCATGGCCCGCTTGTGCAGCGGATGCGCGCCCGATTCCGGGGTCACGAGGAAGGCGGTGCCGAGCTGGGCGGCGTCCGCCCCGGCGGCGAGCACGGCGGCGATCTGCGCCCCGCGCATGAGCCCGCCGGTCGCGACGATCGGCAGCTGTACCGCTTCCCGGACCTGGGTGACCAGCGTCAGCAGCCCGGTCCCGTCGCCAGCCTCCGGGTCGTCGCGGTGGGTCCCCTGGTGCCCGCCCGCCTCCACGCCCTGGGCGCAGACCGCGTCGGCCCCGGCCCGCTGGGCGGCCTGGGCCTCCTCGGCGGAGGTGACGGTGACGACGGTGAACGTACCGGCGCGGGCGAAGGCTTGGAGGGTGTCGCGGCCGGGGCAGCCGAAGGTGAAGGAGACGACGGGGACCGGGTCCTCCAGCAGGATGGCCACCTTGGCGTCGAACGCGTCGTCGCGTCCGCTGTCGGCGTCGCCGAGGGCGGTGTCGTACCAGGTGGCCTCGCCGGCGAGCTGGTGACCGTACATCTCGACGGCGGCGGGGTCGGCGGGCTGCCCGCTCTGCGGCATGAAGAGGTTGACGCCGAAGGGCTGCCCGGTCAGCCCGCGGACCTGTTTGATCTCCTGGTACATGCCGCCGGCCGTCTTGTAGCCGCCGGCCAGGAAACCGAGACCTCCGGCCTCGCACACGGCTCCGACCAGCTGCGGACAGGAGGCGCCACCCGCCATGGGGGCCTGCACGATCGGGTACCGGGAGAGATCGTTCAGTGCGGTGGACATGCAGGCATCGTGTCATGAGCGGGTACCGCACCCGAAACCCCGGAGGGCGCCCTCCGCGGTCGGCGGAGGGCGCCCTCGTACGGGCTCGGCGGGGCGCCGACTACCGCCCGTTGAACGCGTCCTTGAGACGGGAGAACAGGCCCTGCTGTCCCGGCTGGAACTGGCCGGTCGGCCGTTCCTCGCCGCGCAGCTTCGCCAGCTCCCGCAGCAGGCGCTCCTGCTCCGGGTCCAGCTTCGACGGCGTCGTGACCTCGACGTGCACGATCAGGTCGCCGCGCCCGCCACCGCGCAGATGCGTGATGCCGCGCCCGTGCAGCGGGATCGACTGGCCCGACTGCGTGCCCGGGCGGATGTCGACCTCCTCGACGCCGTCGAGCGTCTGCAACGGCACCTTGGTGCCGAGCGCGCCCGCCGTCATCGGGATCGTGACCGTGCAGTGCAGGTCGTCGCCGCGCCGCTGGAAGGTCTCGTGCGGGACCTCGTGGATCTCGACGTACAGGTCACCGGCGGGGCCGCCGCCGGGGCCGACCTCGCCCTCGCCGGCGAGCTGGATGCGCGTGCCGTTGTCGACGCCGGCCGGGATCTTCACGGTCAGCGTGCGACGCGAGCGGACCCGGCCGTCGCCCGCGCACTCCGGGCACGGGGTCGGGACGACGGTGCCGAAGCCCTGGCACTGGGGGCAGGGGCGGGAGGTCATGACCTGGCCCAGGAAGGACCGGGTGACCTGCGAGACCTCACCGCGGCCGCGGCACATGTCACAGGTCTGCGCGGAGGTACCGGGCGCGGCGCCCTCGCCCGAGCAGGTCGTGCAGACGACCGCGGTGTCGACCTGGATGTCCTTCGTCGTACCGAAGGCGGCCTCGTTGAGGTCGATCTCCAGCCGGATCATCGCGTCCTGGCCGCGTCGCGTCCGCGAGCGCGGCCCGCGCTGCGACGCCGTACCGAAGAACGCGTCCATGATGTCCGAGAAGTTCCCGAAGCCGCCCTGGCCGAAGCCGCCGGCGCCGCCGGCACCGCCGGAGGCCGAGAGCGGGTCGCCGCCGAGGTCGTAGACCTGCTTCTTCTGCGGGTCCGACAACACCTCATAGGCGGCGTTGATCTCCTTGAACCGCTCCTGCGTCTTCGGATCGGGATTCACATCCGGGTGCAGCTCGCGGGCGAGCCGCCGGAATGCCTTCTTGATCTCGTCCTGGGACGCGTCGCGGCGCACGCCGAGTACGGCGTAGTAGTCCGTGGCCACTTACGACTCCGCCAGGATCTGTCCGACGTAACGTGCCACTGCGCGTACCGCTCCCATCGTTCCGGGGTAGTCCATGCGGGTCGGTCCGACCACGCCGAGTTTGGCGACTGCCTCGTCGCCCGAACCGTAGCCGACCGCGACGACGGACGTGGAGGTGAGTCCCTCGTGGGCGTTCTCGTGCCCGATCCGTACGGTCATGCCCGAGTCCTTGGCCTCGCCGAGCAGCTTGAGGAGCACGACCTGCTCCTCGAGCGCTTCCAGCACCGGCCTGATCGTGAGGGGGAAGTCGTGCCCGAAGCGGGTGAGATTGGCGGTGCCGCCGATCATCAGCCGTTCCTCGTGCTCTTCCACCAGGGTTTCCAGCAGGGTCGCGAGAACCGTCGAGACCGTGCCGCGGTCCTCCGTCTCCTCGAAGGACTCCGGGAGATCCTGCACCAGCTGGGGCACGTCCGCGAAACGGCGGCCGACGACCCGGCTGTTGAGCCGGGCCCGCAGATCCGCCAGCGAGGTCTCGCCGAACGGCGCCGGGCAGTCGATCATCCGCTGCTCGACCCGGCCGGTGTCCGTGATCAGGACGAGCATCAGCCGGGCGGGGGCCAGCGAGAGCAGTTCCACGTGCCGGACCGTCGAGCGGGTCAGCGACGGGTACTGCACGACGGCGACCTGGCGGGTCAGCTGCGCGAGCAGCCGGACCGTACGCCCGACGACGTCGTCGAGGTCCACGGCGCCGTCGAGGAAGTTGTGGATGGCGCGCCGCTCGGGCGTCGACAGCGGCTTGACACCGGCCAGCCGGTCGACGAAGAGGCGGTAGCCCTTGTCGGTCGGGATGCGTCCGGCGCTGGTGTGCGGCTGGGCGATGTAGCCCTCGTCCTCCAGGACGGCCATGTCGTTGCGCACCGTGGCGGGCGAGACGCCGAGCTTGTGGCGCTCCGTGAGCGCCTTGGAGCCGACGGGCTCCTCCGTCCCGACGTAGTCCTGGACGATGGCGCGCAGCACCTCGAGTCTGCGTTCGCTGAGCATGGGCGCACACCTCCAGCTGGCGTTCCGGTTGCTCCGTGTTTGGCACTCGCCCTGTTCGAGTGCCAGGAATCCCCCGGCCAGTGTACGGCGGTGGTCGTCGTTCCTGGCAAGGAGGCGGCGACGGAGTCGCTTCTCACCTCCGCCGTAGCGGATAGCGTCGCCGCATGGATGTCGGTTGGGAAGAGTTCGGCTGGGAGCGGCTCGCGGACGGGGTCGGGCGGCGGCGACTGCCCGTCTGGGACGCCACGGTGGGCCTGGTGCTCGGCGAGAGGGCGGTGCTGCTGTACGACACGGGCTCCACGCTCCGCGAGGGCGCCGAGCTGCGGACGCAGGTGGAGGCGATGACCGGCCGCAAGGTGACGCACATCGCACTGAGCCACCCGCACTTCGACCATGTGCTGGGCACCGCGGCGTTCTCAGGGGCGGAGGTGTACGGGGCGGTGGGCGTCGACGAGCTGCTGCGCCGGGAGCGGCACGCGCTGCGGACGGACGCGGTACGGCACGGGGTCGACGAGGCGGCCGCCACGGAGGCGACCGACGTGCTGGTGGCGCCGCGCCACACGGTGTCCGGCGAGTGGACGCTGGAGCTGGGCGGCCGGCAGGTGCTCCTTGCCAATGTGGGCCCCGGCCACACGGGCCACGACCTGGTGCTTCTCGTGACCGGCGCCCGGGAGATCGTGTTCTGCGGCGACCTGGTCGAGGAGTCCGGGGAGCCGCAGGCCGGGCCGGACGCGATCGGCTCGCGCTGGCCGGCGGCGCTCGACCGGCTGGTGGAGCTGGGCGGGGAGGACGCGGTGTACGTGCCGGGGCACGGGGCGGTCGTCGACGCCGCGTTCGTACGGACACAACGGGAAGAGCTGGCACGGCGCTTCGGAGTGTCATAACGTCGCGCGAATGCGCAGCTACAACCCGGACCTGACGCCCCCTTGGAAGAAGCCGGCCCCGGTGCCCGAGGTTCCGGCGGACGTCGACCTCGTGGTGGAGGAGGTGTCGACGGGCTTCTGCGGGGCGGTGATCCGCTGTGAGGCGGGCACCGTGACCCTGGAGGACCGCTTCGGCAAGCACCGGGTCTTCCCGATGGAGCCGCGCGGCTTCCTCCTGGAGGGCCGTGTGGTGACCCTGGTGCGTCCCGCGGCGGCGTCGCCCTCCCGCCCCGCCCGTACGGCCTCGGGCTCGATCGCGGTCCCGGGCGCGCGGGCCCGGGTCGCCCGCGCGGGCCGCATCTACGTGGAAGGCCGCCACGACGCCGAGCTGGTGGAGCGGGTGTGGGGCGACGACCTGCGCATCGAGGGCGTCGTGGTGGAGTACCTGGAGGGCATCGACGACCTGCCGTCCATCGTCGCCGACTTCGGCCCGGCGCCGGACGCGCGGCTCGGGGTGCTGGTCGACCACCTCGTGGAGGGGTCGAAGGAGTCCCGTATCGCGTCCCGGGTCTCCTCCCCGGACGTCCTGATCGTCGGCCACCCCTACATCGACGTCTGGGAGGCGGTGAAGCCGTCCTCCGTCGGCATCCCGGCCTGGCCGGCCGTCCCGCGGGGCCAGGACTGGAAGACGGGCGTCTGCCGCGCGCTCGGCTGGCCGGAGAACACGGGCGCGGCCTGGCAGCACATCCTGTCGAAGGTGCGCTCCTACAAGGACCTCGAGCCGTCGCTCCTGGGCCGCGTGGAAGAACTGATCGACTTCGTCACGGCGCCGTAGTCCCACAAGGGTCCGAGACAGGCCGCAGGGCCTGTCTCGGACCTGATCCGCCGGACAGGCCTGGGGAGAGTCCGCACAGTATCGCCGTCCGCCCGAAGGGCGGGCCAGGCGAGACTCTGCGGGCAACGAACTAGTCGACCAGGTCCCTCACCACGGCGTCCGCCAGCAAGCGACCCCGGAGCGTCAGGACCGCGCGCCCCGACGCGTACGCGGTCGGGTCGAGGAGGCCCTCGTCGCGGGCGCGCAGCGACGCTGCCAGGCCGTCCGGCCGCAGGAGGTCCAGCGGGCACCCCTCACGGAGCCGGAGCTCGAGGAGCACCCGCTCCACGCGCCGGTCCTCCGCCGACAGGATCTCCCGCCCGGCGCCCGGCGACCTTCCCGACGCCAGCGCCGCCGCGTACGCCCCCGGATGCTTCACGTTCCACCAGCGCACACCGCCCACGTGGCTGTGCGCCCCCGGCCCCGCGCCCCACCAGTCGGCGCCGCGCCAGTACAGCTCGTTGTGCAGGCAGCGCCCGGCCTCAGTGGCGGCCCAGTTCGACACCTCGTACCACTCGAAACCGGCCTCCGCGAACACCGAGTCCGCGATCAGATACCGGTCCGCGTGCACGTCGTCGTCGGTCATCGGCACCTCGCCCCGCCGGATCCGCCGCGCCAGCTGCGTCCCCTCCTCCACGATCAGCGCGTACGCGCTGACATGGTCGGGGCCGGCGCCGATCGCCGCGTCGAGCGAGGCCCGCCAGTCGTCGTCGGACTCCCCCGGCGTGCCGTAGATCAGGTCCAGGTTGACGTGTTCGAAGCCCGCCGCCCGCGCCTCCGCCACGCACGCCTCGGGGCGCCCCGGCGTGTGCGTACGGTCCAGGACCTTCAGGACGTGCTGCCGCGCACTCTGCATCCCGAACGAGATCCGGTTGAACCCGCCCGCCCGCAGCTCCGCCAGGTACGCCGGGTCCACCGACTCCGGGTTCGCCTCGGTCGTCACCTCGGCGTCGTCCGCGAGCCCGAACTCGTCCCGGATCGCTCCCAGCATCCGTACGAGATCCCCGGCGGCGAGCAGGGTCGGCGTCCCGCCGCCCACGAACACGGTCCGCACCGGCCGCGGGTCGTCGCCCAGCACCTTCCGGGCGAGCCGGATCTCCTCGACGACCTGCTCGGCGTAGTTGTCGCGGGAGGCGAGCACGCCCCCGCTGCCGCGCAGCTCGCTCGCGGTGTACGTGTTGAAGTCGCAGTAGCCGCAGCGCGTCGCGCAGTACGGCACGTGCAGATAGAACCCGAGGGGCCGCTCGGCCGCCCCTTCCAGGGCGTGCGCGGGCAGCGCCCCGGTCTCGGGCATGGGCTCACCATCGGGCAGTACGGAAGGCATGAGCCCATTGTCCCGTACCGCCCGAGGTGAGCCGCCTGCGGCGACCAGAGGCCAGGATCAGGCCGCGGTCACGCCTCGCGCGCGCCCGCGTACATCTCGTCGATCAGGTGCTTGTACGTCCGCTCGACCACCGGCCGCTTGAGCTTCAAGGACGGGGTCAGCTCGCCGTGCTCGATGTCGAGGTCGCGCGGCAGGAGACGGAACTTCTTGATCGTCTGCCAGCGCTGGAGGCCCTCGTTGAGGCGGTCGACGTATCCCTGGATCAGCTTCTCGGCCTGCGGGGACGCGACGACCTCGGCGTAGGTCCTGCCTTCGAGGCCGTTGTCGGCCGCCCAGCCGAGGATGGTGGGCTCGTCGAGCGCGATCAGGGCCGTGCAGTAGTTCCGGTCGGCGCCGTGGACGAGGATGTTGGAGACGAACGGACAGACGGCCTTGAACTGCCCCTCGACCTCGGCGGGGGCGATGTACTTGCCGCCCGAGGTCTTGATCAGGTCCTTCTTGCGGTCGGTGATGCGGAGGTAGCCGTCGGCGGAGAGCTCGCCGATGTCGCCCGTGTGGAACCAGCCGTCGGACTCCAGGACCTCGGCCGTCTTCTCGGGCAGGCCGTGGTAGCCCTCCATGACGCCGGGGCCGCGCAGCAGGATCTCGCCGTCGTCGGCGATGCGGACCTCGCAGCCGGGGAGCGGCTTGCCGACGGTGCCGGTGCGGTAGGCCTCGCCCGGGTTGACGAAGGAGGCCGCGCTGGTCTCCGTCAGGCCGTACCCCTCCAGGATGTGGATGCCGGCGCCGGCGAAGAAGTAGCCGATCTCGGGCGAGAGGGCGGCGGAGCCGGAGACGGCGGCGCGCAGCCGGCCGCCGAAGGCCTCGCGGAGCTTGGAGTAGACGAGCGCGTCGGCGACCTTGTGCTTGGCGTTGAGGCCGAAGGGGGCCGAGGCGGTGCCGGTGCGCCGGAAGTTGTCCTGGGTGACCTTGGCGTACTCACGGGCGACGCCCGCCGCCCACTGGAAGATCTTGTACTTGGCGCCGCCGCCGGCCCGGGCCTTGGCGGCGACTCCGTTGTAGACCTTCTCGAAGATGCGGGGCACGGCGGCCATGTAGGTCGGCTGGACCACCGGCAGATTCTCGATGATCTTGTCGACGCGGCCGTCGACGGCGGTGACGTGGCCGACCTCGATCTGGCCGGAGGTCAGCACCTTGCCGAAGACGTGGGCCAGCGGCAGCCACAGGTACTGGACGTCGTCCTTGGTGACCAGGCCGGTCGCGGCGATGGCCTTGGCCATGTACGACCAGTTGTCGTGCGGGAGGCGGACGCCCTTGGGGCGGCCGGTGGTACCCGAGGTGTAGATGAGGGTGGCGAGCTGGCGGGAGCTGATGGCCGCGACGCGCTCCTTGACCGCCTCGGGCTTCTTCTCCAGGTACGCCTTGCCGCGCGCCTCCAGGTCGGCGAGGGTCAGCACCCACTCGTCGGTCTCCACGCCCGTGGGGTCGATGACGACGACGTGGTGGAGGCCGGGCAGGTCGGCGCGGCGCTCGCGGGCCTTGGCCAGCTGGGCCGCGTCCTCCGCGATGAGGACCTTCGACTCGGAGTCGGAGAGGATGAACGCCGACTCCTCGGCGTTGGTCGACGGGTAGACGGTGGTGGTCGCGGCGCCCGCGCACATCACGCCGAGGTCGGCGAGGATCCATTCCACCCGGGTGGAGGAGGCCAGGGCGACCCGCTCCTCGGGCTGGACTCCGAGGTCGATCAGGCCGGCGGCGATGGCGTAGACCCGTTCGGCCGCCTGCCCCCAGCTGAGCGACTTCCAGTCGTCGGGCCCCTGGCCGGAGGCGGCCGGGACCGGGTAGCGATAGGCCTCCGCGTCGGGAGTCCGCGCCACGCGCTCAAGGAAGAGGGCTGCCACGGAGGGCGGCCGGTTCTCGATCAGGGTCTGTGTGTCGCTCACGACGTCCTCCGGGCGGCGGCGGTGCCTGCTGGTGGTGCGATCTGGCGTGCGTTTCTAACTGGCGAGTAACCTTCGAGCCGGGATCAGAGTAGATGGCCGAAGTCCGCCGCGTAAGGCCCTGTGGGCCGCCGCTTGATACCCGGTTGATAACAGAACGAACGCCGAACGGGCCCGCGCACAGTCCGTGCGTGGGCCCGTTCGGTGTATCTGTCAGCTATGCGTCCGCCGAGTGGCCGATCACTTCTTGCTCTTGCCGCCGGCGGAGTCGTCGCTCGACAGGACGGCGATGAAGGCCTCCTGCGGGACCTCCACGGAGCCGACCATCTTCATCCGCTTCTTGCCTTCCTTCTGCTTCTCCAGCAGCTTCCGCTTACGGGAGATGTCACCGCCGTAGCACTTGGCGAGGACGTCCTTGCGGATGGCGCGGATGGTCTCACGGGCGATGACACGCGAGCCGATGGCGGCCTGGATCGGGACCTCGAACGCCTGCCGCGGGATCAGCTCACGCAGCTTGGCGACGAGCCGTACGCCGTACGCGTACGCCGCGTCCTTGTGGGTGACGGCGGAGAACGCGTCGACCTTGTCGCCGTGCAGCAGGATGTCGACCTTGACCAGGCTGGAGGCCTGCTCGCCGGTGGGCTCGTAGTCGAGGGAGGCGTAACCGCGCGTCTTGGACTTCAGCTGGTCGAAGAAGTCGAAGACGATCTCGGCGAGGGGGAGGGTGTAGCGGATCTCCACCCGGTCCTCGGAGAGGTAGTCCATACCGAGGAGGGTGCCGCGGCGGGTCTGGCACAGCTCCATGATCGCGCCGATGAACTCGCTGGGGGCGAGGATCGTGGCGCGTACGACGGGCTCGTACACGTCGCTGATCTTGCCCTCGGGGAACTCGCTCGGGTTGGTGACCGTGTGCTCGCTGCCGTCCTCCATGACCACGCGGTAGACCACGTTGGGGGCGGTGGCGATCAGGTCGAGGCCGAACTCGCGCTCCAGGCGCTCCCGGATCACGTCCAGGTGGAGCAGGCCGAGGAAGCCGACGCGGAAACCGAAGCCGAGGGCGGCGGAGGTCTCCGGCTCGTAGACCAGCGCGGCGTCGTTGAGCTGCAGCTTGTCGAGGGCCTCGCGGAGGTCCGGGTACTCCGATCCGTCCAGCGGGTAGAGGCCCGAGAACACCATCGGCTTGGGGTCCTTGTACCCGCCGAGCGCCTCGGTGGCGCCCTTGCTCAGCGAGGTGATCGTGTCACCGACCTTGGACTGACGGACGTCCTTCACGCCGGTGATGATGTAGCCGACCTCGCCGACGCCGATGCCGTCGGCGGGAGTCATCTCCGGGGACGAGACGCCGATCTCGAGCAGTTCGTGGGTGGCGCCGGTCGACATCATCTTGATGCGCTCGCGCTTGTTGAGCTGGCCGTCGACGACTCGTACGTACGTCACGACACCGCGGTAGGAGTCGTAGACCGAGTCGAAGATCATCGCGCGGGCGGGCGCGTCGGCCACACCGACGGGAGCCGGCACGTTCTCCACGACCCGGTCGAGCAGCGCCTCGACGCCGAGGCCCGTCTTGGCGGAGACCTTGAGCACGTCCTCGGGCTGGCAGCCGATGAGGTTGGCGAGCTCCTCGGAGAACTTCTCCGGCTGGGCGGCCGGCAGGTCGATCTTGTTCAGTACGGGAACGATGGTGAGGTCGTTCTCCATCGCCAGATAGAGGTTCGCCAGGGTCTGCGCCTCGATGCCCTGGGCCGCGTCCACGAGCAGGATCGTGCCCTCACAGGCGGCGAGGGAGCGCGACACCTCGTACGTGAAGTCGACGTGCCCGGGGGTGTCGATCATGTTCAGGATGTGGGTCTTGCCCTGGCCCGTGCCCTCGGTGGGCGCCCAGGGCAGCCGGACCGCCTGGGACTTGATCGTGATGCCGCGCTCGCGCTCGATGTCCATCCGGTCGAGGTACTGGGCGCGCATCTGCCGTTGGTCGACGACACCGGTCAGCTGGAGCATCCGGTCGGCAAGGGTCGACTTGCCGTGGTCGATGTGCGCGATGATGCAGAAATTGCGGATCAGCGCCGGGTCGGTACGGCTCGGCTCGGGCACGTGGGTAGGAGTCGCGGGCACGCAGGGTCTCGTCTCGGGGCGATGTCGGATCGATACGTAGGCTCCATGGTCCCACGACCGCGGCGCTGTGCTCGGTTTGGGCGGCACTGAGAGCGCCTGATACCGTGGACAGCTGTGTCTCGTGTGCCCTCTCAGCTACGGGACACGCCCTCAGAAACATCATCGAACCTGAAAAGGCTCTTTTCGTGGCGAACATCAAGTCCCAGATCAAGCGGAACAAGACGAACGAGAAGGCGCGCCTGCGCAACAAGGCCGTCAAGTCCTCGCTCAAGACCGCGATCCGCAAGGCCCGCGAGGCCGTCGCCGCGGGTGACGTCGAGAAGGCCGTCGTGGCTTCTCGCGCCGCCTCCCGCGCGCTCGACAAGGCTGTCTCGAAGGGTGTCATCCACAAGAACGCCGCCGCCAACAAGAAGTCGGCGCTGGCCACCAAGGTTGCCGCTCTGCAGGGCTGAGCTCTGATGTGACGCCGGACGGGACCAAGCGGGCCCTCTCTTCCGCTCCCACCCGGCACCCCGGACTCGCGCGCGACACGCGTTCGCCACGCGTGCGCGAGCCCACCAGTCTCACGCCGAAGGCCCCGCCACTCTCCTTCCCCAGGAGAACGGCGGGGCCTTCGCCGTACGACGCACCTGGCGGCACCACGGCGCGAAGGCGCCGCGAGGGCACCGCGGAGGCCGTGGGGCATCGCCCCACCCGCCCGTAGAGGCGCTTGGGAAGCAACCACCCCCAGCGCCGGGGCGGCGCGAAGGTGCCGCGAGGGCACCGCGAAAGCCATGGGGCATCGCCCCACCCGCCCGTAGAGGCGCTTGGGAAGCAACAGCCCCCAGCGCCGCGCGCGCCCCCGCCCTACCGCCGCAGCCGCGCCGCCCTCGCCACGGCGACCACCGCCTTCTCCAAGGCGTACTCCGGGTCGTCCCCGCCGCCCTTCACGCCCGCGTCCGCCTCCGCCACCGCCCGCAGCGCCAGCGACACCCCGTCCGGTGTCCAGCCCCGCATCTGCTGCCGGACCCGGTCGATCTTCCACGGCGGCATCCCCAGCTCCCGCGCCAGGTCCGCCGGCCGGCCGCCCCGCGCCGCCGACAGCTTGCCGATCGCCCGGACGCCCTGGGCCAGCGCGCTGGTGATCAGGACCGCCGGGACGCCGGTCGAGAGCGACCAGCGCAGGGCCTCCAGCGCCTCCGCGGCCCGTCCCTCCACCGCGCGGTCCGCGACGTTGAACGAGGACGCCTCCGCGCGGCCGGTGTAGTACCGCCCGACGATCGCCTCGTCGATCGTGCCCTCCACGTCCGCGGTCAGCTGGGACACCGCCGAGGCGAGCTCCCGCAGATCACTGCCGACCGAGTCGACCAGCGCCTGGCACGCCTCGGGCGTGGCCGACCGCCCCAGCGAACGGAACTCCTGGCGTACGAACGTCAGACGCTCCGCCGGCTTCGTCGTCTTCGGGCACGCCACCTCCCGCGCGCCCGCCTTGCGCGCCGCGTCGAGCAGACCCTTGCCCTTGGCGCCGCCCGCGTGGAGCAGGACGAGCGAGATCTCCTCGATGGGCGCGTCGACGTACGCCTTGATGTCCTTGATCGTGTCCGCGGACAGGTCCTGGGCATTGCGCACGACGAGGACCTTGCGCTCGGCGAAGAGCGACGGACTGGTCAGCTCCGCCAGCGTGCCGGGCTGGAGCTGCTCGGGGGTGAGGTCGCGCACGTCCGTGTCGGCGTCGGCGGCGCGGGCGGCCGCCACCACCTCCTGGACCACGCGGTCGAGAAGCAGGTCCTCCTGGCCCACGGCGAGCGTGACGGGGGCGAGCAGGTCGTCGGTCGAAGTCTTTCTGGTGGCCATCGCGTCCCAGCATCCCACGGGCCACCGACACTCCCTCCCGTACCGGAGAATGACCTGGTGAGCGAACGACACGTACTCGTACTGCCGGACCGCGACGCCGCCGAGGAGGTCGCCGAGGAGCTGCCCGCCCGCTTCGGTGTCGCCGAGGAGCCGCAGCTCGTCAGGGACGCCCTGGCGGGCGAGGACGACGCGGAGGACGCCCAGTGGCTGGTCGTCGTGGAGGACCCGGAAGGCCGGCTGGACTCCGCGGCGCTCGACGCGCTCGCCGCCGAGTACGAGGGCTGGCTGGAGGCCACGTAGGAGCGGCCGATCGCGGGTGGCCTACGCCTCGGCGGTGGCAGGGGATCTACGGGGCCGGTACGGGTTCCTCGGCGGTGGCAGGGGATCTACGGGGCCGGTACGGGTTCCTCGGCGGGCGCGGGTGACCTACGGGGCCGGTACGGGTTCCCTGGCGGGCGCGGGTGACCTACGGGGCCGGTACCGGTTCCTCGGCGGGCGCGGGCAGTTCGCGGGTGCGGGGCAGCGGCGAGGGCAGCAGCCACAGGACGGCGAACACCGCTCCGGCGGTCGCGATCCACAGGGTCGGGCGCAGCCCGATCGCGGTGCCGAGGGCGCCTCCGGCCAGTGCGCCGAGAGGGCGGAAGCCGTGGTTGAGGGTGCGGAACGCGCCCATCACACGGGCCCGGACGGCATCGGGTATCAGCGCCATCTGGAAGGAGCCCGCGGCGATGTCCACGACCATCACGCCGACGCAGGAGAGGAACTCGGCGCCGAACAGCAGGACGACGACCAGGGCGGTCGGGCCTTCGGCGAGTGGGATCAGCAGCAGGGGCAGGGTGAAGCCGAGGAATCCGGCGACGATGGAGGGACCGATTCCGAACCGGCGCACGACCCGACCCGCGCACACGGCGCCGATCAGCCCCCCGACGGCTCCGGCGCCGAGGACCGCGCCGAGAACACCCGCGCTCAGGCCGAGTTCAGTCGTGGCGTACAGCACGAACAGGGTGTGGAACATGTAGTTGAAGAACTGGATCGTCCCGGAGGCCGTGAACAGCGCCCGCATGGACGGGTTCCGCACGACCCAGCGGAGCCCCTCGGTGAAGTGACCCTTGCCGACCGGGGAGGGCGGGGGTTCGACGGGGCTGATCCGGGCCAGGAAACCTGCCGAGAGCAGATAGGTGAGGGCGTCGGCGAGCAGCGCGAAGGGCGCGGTGAGGACCTGCACCAGCACGCCGCCGATGCCGGGACCTGCCAGCCACGACATCGAACGGCTGCCGTTGGCCAGTGAGTTGGCCTGGACGTAGCGCTCGGTCGGGACCATCGCCACGAACAGCGTGGCGTTGCACGCCTCGAAGAGCACGGTCAGCGCGCCGACGCCGAAGGCGACCGCGTAGAGCTGCCCGAGGGTGAGGGCGTCGAGCAGATACGCGACCGGGAGGGTCACCAGCAGCGCCGCCCGGCCGAGGTCGGCGGCGATCATGGCTCGGCGCCGTCGGGCCTGCCGGTCGGCCCAGGCGCCGAGGGGCAGGTTGAGCAGCAACGCGGGCAGCAGTTCGGCGGTCTTGAGCCACCCCATCTCGGCGGCGTCGGCCCCGAGGACGAGGACGGCGGCGAGCGGGATCGCGATGAGGGAGATCTGGTCCCCGACGAGGGAGACGGTCTGTCCGGTCCAGTAGCGCCGGAAGGGCCGCTCGCGCAGGAGCGCGGGTATGCGTTCCGCGGCGCTCATCTCTCATTCCTCTCGTCGTCGAAGCTCTCCTCGGGGATCTCGCGGTCCAGGTACGCGATCCGCAGCACGCTGACGGGCCTGGCCCCCTCCGGCCGCAGGGAGGGGTCGGACTGACGGTCCTCGTAGGGCCGCAGGAGTTCTTCGACCCGCTCACCGAAGGCGGTCAGCTCGGCGGGGGTGAGGTAGAGCAGCGAGTCGCCGAACTGCTCGGCCTCCCGCCATTCCCGCGGCAACCGCTGCCGGTCCTTCATGGCCCGCAGGACCCGCTCGAAGTACCGCTCGGCGACAGCGGCGCTCAGCGCGTCCGCCGCCTCCGCGACCGACGCGTCCTCGCTGTCCCCGGGCCAGTCCGTGTACCGGGCCGTCGCCCGCCAGGGCTTCTCCCGCCCCCGTCCGCCCGGCGCCTCCTCCACCAGTCCGTACTTGGCGAGTATCCGCAGGTGGTAGGAGCAGCTGGCCACCGATTCGCCGGTGAGCTCGGCGGCCCGGGTGGCGGTGAACGGTCCGCTGCTCCGTAGCAGCCCGACCAGGGCCATCCGTGTCGGATGGGCATAGGCCCGCAGGGCGCGGGGGTCCGTGAGGTGGATGCTGCGGGGCTGGGGGTTCTCCTCCATGATGTAAAGCTATCTTTAGAAAGCTTCCTTTACAAGGATGCCACCAGGCGCGCCTCACAGGCCGTCTCCTCTCGGCAGGGCCCGAAGGCTCGGACCCGCCCCCGTCACCGCGATCGCCCCGTCCCGGTCCGTCCTGAGCACCTCCGCTCCCCCGGCCCGCAGTGCTTCGACGGTCCGGGCCGACGGGTGCCCGTACGGGTTGTCACGACCGGTCGACACCAGCGCCAGCCTCGGCCGCACGGCCCGTATCAGCCCGGGATCCTGGTGGGCGGAGCCGTGGTGGGCGACCTTGAGCACGTCCACCGGCCGCAGGGACGGGTAGGCCCGCGCCAGGCCCTGCTGGGCGGGAGGTTCCAGGTCCCCGAGCAGCAGCAGGGTCATCCCTCCCGCCGTCCGCACGAGCAGGGTGACGCTGGCGTCGTTCGGCCCCGACTCCGCCGCCGCCACCGCCCCGGGCGCCGCCCGTGGCCACAGCACCTGCCACTCCAGCGGTCCCAGGCGCCGTCGCTCCCCGGGCCACGCCCGGACGATCGGGATCCCGGCTTTCGCCGCTTGCCGCCGTACGAACGCCGCCTGGCCGGGAGGCTCTTCGAGCCCCGTCGTCTGGATCGCCCCGACGGCCCGCCCCCGCAGCACTCCCGCGAGACCGGCGACATGATCCGCGTGGAAATGCGTGAGCACCACCAGGGGGATCCGGCGGACCCCGAGCTCGCGCAGGCAGCGGTCCACCAACGCCGGATCGGGCCCGGCGTCCACCACGACGGCCGCGTCCCCTCCGGCCGCCAGCACGGTCGCGTCCCCCTGTCCGACCTGGCACATGGCGAACGCCCAGCCCGGCGGGGGCCATCCGGTGACCAGCCGGGTCAACGGCGCGGGCCGCACCACCGCGACCAGCAGCAGGACGGCGCACCCGGCACCGATCCCCCGCCGACAGGGCAGCTTCCGCGCGCCGAGCACCACCAGGCCGAAGAGGACGGCGAGGAACAGCCCGCCCCACCAGCCACCCGGCCACACCGCCTCCGCCCCCGGCAGCGCCGCCCCGGCACGGGCGACTTCGGCGACCCACTCGGCGGGCCAGGCCGCGACCTTCGCGACGAGCTCGGCGGCCGGGAGCGAGACGGGTGCCAGGGCGAGCACGGCGAACCCGAGCACCGTCGCCGGAGCGACCGCCGGCTCGGCGAGAAGATTGCAGGGGATCGCGACCAGGCTCACCCGGGCCGCGAAGACCGCCACCACCGGCGCGCACACCGCCTGGGCCGCCAGGGCGGCGGCCAACGCCTCCGCCAGCCGGCCCGGAACCCGGCGTCGCCGCAGCGCCTCGCTCCAGCGCGGCGCGATCGTGAGCAGCGCCCCGGTCGCGAGCACGGAGAGCAGGAACCCATGACTCCGCGCCAGCCACGGGTCGTACAGCACCAGCAGCAGCACCGCCGCGGCGAGGGCGGGCAACAGCGATCTGCGCCGTCCGGTGCCGATGGCGAGCAGGGCGACCAGGCCGCAGGCCGCCGCACGCAGCACGCTCGGATCGGGCCGGCAGACGATGACGAAGGCGAGGGTGAGACCGCCTCCGGTCAGCGCGGTGGACCGCAGCGGAATGCCGAGGCGGGGCGCGAGCCCCCCGCGCTCCGCACGAAGCGCGGTGCCCGGCCTGCCGACCAGGAGCAGCAGGACGATCGTGAGGTTGGAACCTGAGACCGCGAGAAGGTGCGTGAGATCCGTCGCCTGGAAAGCGTCGCTCAACTCGGGATCGATCCGGGAGGTGTCCCCGACGACCAGCCCGGGCAGCAGTGCCCGGGCGTCCGGCCCGAGGTCCTCGGTCGCGCGCCGCAGTCCGGCTCTGAGTTCTCCCGCCGTGCGCTGCAGGGCATTTGGCGGACCGGTGATCCGTGGTGGCAGCTCCCGGTCGACGCGGAGCACCGCCGCGAACGGGTCGCCCGGACGGGTCGTCGGCGCGAACCGTCCGTCGACCCGCAGCCGGGTGGAGGGCAGCAGACCCAGCCACCGCCCCTGGGACTCGCCCGTCGGCACGATCACGAGCACCGGCGTCCTGGTCCGGTGCACCGAACCGTCGGCCGCCTCGACGCGAGTGACCTCCCCGTGCAGGACGACGGAGACCGGGGCCGCACGGTCGCCCCGGATGTGAGGCCGGGTGAGCCGTGGATCGGAGGTGACCGTCACCTCGGTGCTCGCCCGGGCGTACTTCCCGGCGAGACCCGGTACCGGCCCGCGGCCCAGGTCAGCCGCGTGCAGCCCGCCCGACGCGGCACCGGCCCCGGCACAGAGCAGCGCCGCCGCCCCCGCCGTGGCCCGGAGCCGCCACGCCCTCCCGTGCCCTGCCGCCCCCACCGGGAGCGACAGCAGCAGGCCCGCCCCGCCGACGCACGCCAGCACCCCCGCGAGCGTCCACCACCCGGGGACGCCCACGGCGATCGCTGCCGCACCCCAGGCCGCCAACGCCGGTGGTACCAGCCGGAGATCGACCGGTCCCTCGTCGCTCGGATTCATGGCCGGACCAGCGGTTCGAGGTCCGCGAACCTGCGTTCGCCGATGCCGTTGACCTCGCGCAGCTCGGCGACCGACCGGAACCCGCCGTGCTCGGTGCGATGGTCCACGATGTGCTGGGCGAGGACCGGTCCGACGCCGGGCAGGGTGTCGAGCTGCTCCACGGTCGCCGCGTTGAGGCTGAGGGGCATCGCGCGCCCACCGGCCGCCGTACCCCCACCGAGGCCCGAGCCGCTGCCGGGGGCGCCGTCGACCGCGGCCGGCATCGGCAGCCCGACCACCACCTGTTCGCCGTCCATGAGGATCCTGGCCCGGTTGAGTCCCGTGACGTCCGTACCCGGCCGGACTCCGCCCGCGGCGCGCAGGGCGTCCGCCACCCGCGATCCCGACGGCAGCGTCAGCACCCCGGGCCGTCGTACCTTGCCGCTCACGTCGACCACCACCGCCGACGGCGGCGTTCCCGTGGCCGGGGCAGGCGGTGCCGGGGACAGCGGGGAGGCCCCGCTCTCCGGCAGCGGCGCGGCGCGCACGACCTCCGGTGCCCGCACGGCCTCCGGCCGCCCCGTCCAGAAGTAGCGGCCGGCGAAGCCCGCCGCCACCACCAGGATCACGGCCAGCGCGGCCAGCGTCCTCGGTTCGAGGCCACACCTGGACTGCACCCACATCGGCAGCCGTTCCCTGAGCGCGAGCCCCAGCCGCTCCCGCCGCCGGGCCCCGGGCCTCTCTTCCCGTACCCGCTCCACGGGTGGTTCGGGCCCGGCGGCGGAGGTGCCGGAAGAGGCGGACGTGCCGGTGGAGACGGGCGCGCCAAAGGCAACAGACGTACCGGAAGTGGCAGACGAGTCGGAAGTGACGCCGGTGCCGACGGGCGGGAAGAGGGCGTCGCCCCGGTGCCTGACGGTCGCGCGGGTCGCCGCGACCGCGTGTCGCCCCCGGGACCGCTGCCGGGCGCGGCCGTCCGATCCCGGGGCGCGACCGGGGCCGCTGGTCGCCCTCGGTGTCCTGACCGGGGGCGCGGTCGTCTCGGAGTGGGATGAGTGAGGTGCCTGACGTGAGGCGAAGCGTGTGCGAAGAGCCATGCACGAGACGGTAGGCACATCGCCGGGAACCCGCTGAGACGCCTCAATTCCGGTGTATTACCGCCCGGTTGTGGAAAAACGCGTCACTCACACGAGGGACGGGACTGTCAGCGGGGTGAGACGACGACCGCGAGCAGCCCCGGGCCCGTGTGCGCCCCGATCACCGCTCCCACCTCACTGACCTGCAACGCCTCCACACCCGTCAGCCGCTCGCGCAGGCGCTCGGCCAGCACGGCGGCCCGCTCGGGCGCGGAGAGGTGGTGCACGGCGACATCCACCGGACCGGAGCCCGCCCGCTCCACGGCGATCTCCTCCAGCCGGGCGATGGCCTTCGACGCCGTGCGCACCTTCTCGCGGAGTTCGATCCGGCCGCCCTCGAGCTCGAGGAGCGGCTTCACGGCGAGCGCCGAGCCCAGCAGCGCCTGCGCGGCCCCGATGCGCCCGCCCCTGCGGAGGTACTCCAGCGTGTCGACGTAGAAGAAGGCGGACGTGCCCGCGGCCCGCTTCTCGGCCGCGGCGACCGCCTCGTCGAGCGATCCGCCCGCCTCCGCGACCTCGGCCGCCGCCAGCGCGCAGAACCCGAGCGCCATCCCCATCATCCGGGTGTCCACCACTCGTACAGGCACGGGTGCGTCCTTCGCCGCCAGCACGGCGGCGTCGTACGTGCCGGAGACCTCGGCGGAGAGGTGGAGCGAGACGATGCTCCGCGCGCCGGCCTCGGCCGCGGCGCGATAGGCCGCCGCGAAGACCTCGGGGCTGGGACGCGAGGTGGTCACCGGCCGCCGTTTCTGGAGCGCCTGCGCCAGGGACCGCGCCGAGATCTCGGTGCCCTCCTCAAGGGCGCGGTCGCCGATGACGACGGTCAGCGGTACCGCTGTGATGCCGTGCCGCTCCATCGTCTGCGGTGGCAGGTAGGCCGTGGAATCGGTGACGATCGCGACATGCCGGGACATGAGCGGGAGGTTACCCGCCAAGACCGTCCCGCGGCAGCCCGGCCCCCGGACGGAATCGGCCCACGTCACCGCGCCGGACGGGCCTCCGATCCTGGCGCCCGGTCAACCCAGGTGAGCGGCGCGTCAGTTGGTGGTCTCAGGCCGGGCGGACTTCTCCCAGGGATAGGCCGTCTGCCGAGGATCGCGCGGCGTGATCGCGGGCGGAGGCTGCTGACGCTCGTCGCCCTTGGGGGCGGTGGCCCCGGAAGAGCCGGAAGCGCCCGGGGCCTTCCCCGGCTCCGCCTCGGCTTCCGCCGGCCACACCTGCCCCCGGTCGGCACCCGGCTCGGCGGCGCCCGCCTCGGGCCACGAGAAGTCGGCCGTGTCACGTCCCGGGGTGTCCGTCACCGACCAGTGGCGCAGCGCGCCCGCCTCCATGTCGATCTGCGCACTCAACGAGGACAGGTCGTCCTCGGCGAATTTGCGCGCCCGGTCCCGGGCGGCCCAGCGCAGCGAGTCCGCCGACCGTGTGATCTGTTCCGTACGCTTCCGCAGCTCGGCGAGCTGACCGGCCACCCTCGTCCGGTCCGGCTCCCGCTCCAGACGCTTGAGCTCCTCGTCCAGCTCCTGCCCATGGGCGCTCAGCCGGTGGAAGAGGTCCAGGGTCTCCCTCAGCGACGCGTCCTCGGCGGCCCCTGCCCGCAGGGCCTCCTGGGTGGCCCGCATCGAGGTGCGCAGCGACAGTCTCAGCTGGGCCAGTTCGCCGGCGACCCCGATCTGGCCGTAGCTCTTGGCGCGCAGCGTCGTGTCCTCGACCGTGCGCCGGGCCTGCGTGATCGTGCGGTCGACACCGCGCTTGGCGGCCTTGACGACCTTCACGGTGGCGTACACCCCCAGCGCCACGAAGGCGAAGAAGAGCAGCGCCATGATCACAATCGCGGCTTCCATGTGCGCCCCTCCGGCGTCGGTCGAGTTCCCCGGCTCGCGAGTCGCCCCGCGTCGAGTTTCCTCAGCTGTCGTTCTCCACGGTAAACGGAACGGGCAGGCCGAGGGTTCCATCGGGACCCCCAACCTGCCCGTAGGGGAAAGCCCCCATGCCTCGTCGTCAGCCGGCCACGATGTTGACCAGCTTCGGCGCGCGCACGATCACCTTGCGGATCTGCGCGCCGCCCAGCGCCGCGACCACGTTCGCGTCACCCAGGGCCAGCGCCTCCAGCTCGGCGTCGGTGATCGACGGCGAGACCTCCAGACGCGCCTTGACCTTGCCCTTGATCTGCACGACGCAGGTCACCGTCTCGTCGACGACGTACGCCGGGTCGGCGACGGGGAAGTCCTGGTGGACGACCGAGTCGGTGTGGCCCAGCTTGCGCCACAGCTCCTCGGCGATGTGCGGGGCCAGCGGGGCGACGAGCAGCACCAGCTGCTCGGCGACCGGCCGCGACACCGCTCCGCCCGCCTTGGTCAGGTGGTTGTTCAGCTCGGTGACCTTGGCGATGGCGGTGTTGAAGCGCATGGCCGCCATGTCCTGCGAGACGCCGTCGATCGCCTTGTGCAGGGCGCGCAGCGTGTCCTCGTCGGGCGCGGTGTCGACGACCGTGGCCTCACCGGTCGACTCGTCGACGATGTTGCGCCACAGCCGCTGCAGCAGCCGGTACTGGCCGACCACCGCGCGCGTGTCCCAGGGGCGGGAGACGTCCAGCGGGCCCATCGCCATCTCGTACAGGCGCAGGGTGTCGGCGCCGTACTCGGCGCAGATCTCGTCCGGGGTGACCGCGTTCTTCAGGGACTTGCCCATCTTGCCCAGAACGCGGCTGACCTTCTCGCCCTGGTACCAGAAGCCGCCGTCGCGCTCCTCGACCTCGGCCGCCGGCACCGCGATCCCGCGCGCGTCACGGTAGACGAAGGCCTGGATCATGCCCTGGTTGTACAGCTTGTGGAACGGCTCGGCGGAGGAGACGTGGCCCAGGTCGAACAGCACCTTGGACCAGAACCGCGCGTACAGCAGGTGCAGCACGGCGTGCTCGGCGCCGCCGACGTACAGGTCGACGCCACCGGTCGGCATGCCCTCGCGCGGGCCCATCCAGTACTGCTCGATGGCCGGGTCGACCAGCTTCCGGTCGTTGTGCGGATCCAGGTAGCGCAGCTCGTACCAGCAGGAACCGGCCCAGTTGGGCATGGTGTTGGTCTCGCGGCGGTACTTCTTCGGCCCGTCGCCCAGGTCCAGGGTGACGTTGACCCAGTCCTCGTTGCGCGACAGCGGCGTCTCCGGCTGGGTGTCGGCGTCGTCCGGCTCGAAGGTGCGCGGCGAGTAGTCGTCGACCTCCGGCAGCTCCAGCGGCAGCATCGACTCGGGCAGCGGGTGTGCGATGCCGTCCTCGTCGTACACGATGGGGAAGGGCTCGCCCCAGTAGCGCTGGCGGCTGAACAGCCAGTCGCGCAGCCGGAAGTTGACGGTGCCTTCGCCGATGCCCCGGTCGGCCAGCCAGGCGGTGATCCTCGCCTTGGCCTCGACGACGCCCAGGCCGTCCAGCGAGACGTCGTCGTTCGAGGAGTTGATCAGCTTCGCCTCGTACGAGGAGAAGGCGTCGTCCCAGGCGGACGGGTCGGTGCCGCGGTCGTCGCTCGGCTCGACCACGCAGCGCATCGGCAGCTCGAAGGCGCGCGCGAAGGCGAAGTCCCGGGAGTCGTGCGCCGGGACGGCCATGATCGCGCCGGTGCCGTAGCCCATCAGGACGTAGTCGGCGATGAAGACGGGGACCTGCTCGCCGCTGACCGGGTTGGTGGCGTACGCGCCGGTGAAGACACCGGTCTTGTCCTTGGCCTCGGCCTGCCGCTCGACGTCGGACTTGGAGGCGGCCTGCTTGCGGTAGGCGTCGACGGCCTCGGCGGGGGTGGCGTGGCCGCCGGTCCACACGTCGTGGGTGCCCTCGGGCCAGGCGGCCGGGACGATCTTCTCGACCAGGTCGTGCTCGGGGGCCAGGACCATGTACGTGGCACCGAACAGGGTGTCCTGGCGGGTGGTGAAGACGGTGATGGCGCCGGAGTCGCCGACCTGGAAGTCGACGCGGGCGCCCTCGGAGCGGCCGATCCAGTTCCGCTGCTGCAGCTTGATGGCCTCGGGCCAGTCCAGCGCGTCCAGGTCGTCCAGCAGGCGGTCCGCGTAGGCGGTGATGCGCATGTTCCACTGGCGCAGCTTGGCCTTGAAGACGGGGAAGTTGCCGCGCTCGGAGCGTCCGTCGGCGGTGACCTCCTCGTTGGCCAGGACCGTGCCCAGGCCGGGGCACCAGTTGACGGGCGCGTCGGAGGCGTACGCCAGGCGGTAGTCACCCAGGACGTCGGCGCGCTCGGCGGCGGTCAGCTCGCTCCACGCGCGCGTGCCGGGGACCTCACGCGTGCCGTTCTCGAACTGCTCGACCAGTTCGGCGATCGGGCGGGCCTTCTTGGCCTCGTCGTCGTACCAGGAGTTGAAGATCTGCAGGAAGATCCACTGGGTCCACTTGTAGTACTCCGGGTCGATCGTGGCGAACGACCGGCGCTTGTCGTGACCCAGGCCCAGCCGGCGCAGCTGGACCTTCATGTTCTCCATGTTGGCCTCGGTGGACACGCGCGGGTGCGTGCCCGTCTGTACGGCGTACTGCTCGGCCGGGAGGCCGAAGGCGTCGAAGCCCAGGGTGTGCAGCACGTTGTGGCCGGTCATGCGCTGGTGGCGGGCGAAGACATCGGTGGCGATGTAGCCCAGCGGGTGACCGACGTGCAGGCCCGCGCCCGAGGGGTACGGGAACATGTCCATGATGAACTTCTTGGGCCGGGCGGCGATCTCGGGGTCGCCCGCCAGATCACCGGTGGGGTTCGGCGCCTCGTACGTGCCTTCGGCGTCCCAGAAGTCCTGCCAGCGTGCCTCGATGTCGGCGGCCATGGCCGCCGTATAACGATGCGGGGCCGCCGTCTCGGCAGCCGAATTCATCTCGCTCATGATCCTTGAAGCTCCATCGATCGTCTCTGCCCACTGCCACGAAATGCCACGAAATGAAAAATCCCCTCGCACAGGAGGGGACGCCGCGCCGATTCCGACCGGATCTTTCATCCGTCGGGACTGATCAGCGCGGCTCGCTAAGCAGAAGGCGTACGGCACGCATGGCGTCAGGGTACCGCAGGGCCCGAGCGGCCCGCACCGACGTTCCGTCCGCTGGGCCGCAGGGCGCCCGAGGCGCCCGGGTTACTCCGCGTATCGCCCCTATCCAGGGCAACCCCAGAGTCAGTTACACGTCGCGCCCCGCGTAAACGAGCAAACCACCTACCGGCCGGTATGCAGCGACTTAGCATGCGGCAACGGGACCGCTTATCCGCACCATTCCGGAGTCGCCCCCATGAACCCTCATCGCAAGATCCGTTCTTCTCCCGCCCTGCGAACCGGTATGAGCCGGCCGGTTCGGGGCGGGCTTTCGGTCGCGGGACTGGTGATCATTCCGCTGCTCGCGATAGGCGGCAGTGACGGTTTCCGGGCCGCGCTCGACTTCACCACCGGTGTGCTGTCACTGGTGGCCCTGACCGCCTCGGTCGTGTGGGGACTCGTCGCCACCGACCGGCTGCTGCTCTCCGCCCGTCACCGGCTGCTCGCCCAGGGCGTCCACCGCGCCACCGCCGTCGCCTCCCTCGGCTTTCTGCTGCTGCACGGCACGGTGAAGGTCTCCCTCGGCCATGTCGAGCCGATCGGCGCGCTGATCCCCTTCGGCCTCGGCATCACCGGCGCGGCCGGCCTCATCGGCTTCGGCTCGCTCGCCGGTCTGCTGATGGTGATCACCGCCGCGACCGGCGCCCTGCGCAGCACCCTGGCCTGCCGGAGCCGGTTCGCCGCTCACTGGCGCCCGCTGCACATGCTGGCCTACCCGGCGTGGTGCTTCGCCCTGGTCCACGGCCTGTACGCGGGCCGGCCGGCCGCCGGCTGGGTCGTGGTCGTGTACTGCCTGGCGCTCGCGGCGGTCGCCGCGGCCGTCTCGCTGCGGCAGCTGCCCGCCCCGGTACAGCGCGACCTCGCCGACCGGACGGCCGAGCTCCTCAGCTCACTGGAGGGTCGCGGCCGCCGTGGGCGCCGCGGCCGGCCGGCCGCCGAGCGGCCCGCCGGACCCCAGCGGCGGAGCGAGGAGGAACCGCCCCCCGACGAGCCCCCCACCCTGTCCGCCGAATGGCTGGACCGCCCGGTCGCCCGGCCCCCGCTGAACGCGCCGCCGCCTCCCCCCGTACCCCAGTTGTACGAGTCGGCGCCACCGCCCCCGCGCGCCGGCGCCGGCTTCTCCGCCGCCTACCGCGCCGTCTCCCGCAGCCCCTTTCCCGCTCCGAACCCACCCGCCCCCGTCGATCCCGGCGCCCCGCTCGCCGAGCGCGTCCCCATGACCGAGGAGCTTCCCGTCGTCCCCGACCCCTCTCCCCGTCCGTCTTCCTCCCGACCCGGCTTCTGGCCCACGCCCTCGCCGCCGATGCCGATACCGACCCACGCGAGCCCGCCGCCCGCGGGTGAGCCCTGGACCGCGCCCGGAGGGGACCGCCCGTGAACCGGCCTCTCCCCGACGTTCCCGAGGTCCGCGTCGTCGGTCTGCCGCAGCTCACCCAGGGCTTCGACCTGGTCGAACGGCTCGGCCTCGCCATGCACCTGAAGGTGCACGGACCGCTGGAGCCGATGAATGGCGAGCGGCTCGCCCAGCTCTCGGACGAGATATCCCTGCACGGGCGCGGTGGCGCCGGTTTTCCCTTCGGCCGCAAGCTCAGGGCGGTCGCGCAGGCGGCGATCCGCCGCGGCGTGCGCCCCGTCGTGGTGATCAACGGCAGTGAGGGCGAGCCGGCCTGCCGCAAGGACACGGTGCTCCTCAACCGCGCGCCGCACCTGATCCTGGACGGCGCCCTGCTGGCCGCCGAGGCCCTCGGCGCCCGGACCCTGATCGTCGCCGTCACCCGTAACTCCACGGAGATCTCCGTCCGGGCCGCCCTGGCCGAACGCGGTCTCTCCGACCGGCGCGGACAGGCACTCCGCGCGCGTGTCGTCCGTACTCCCGAGCGGATGGTCTCCGGGGAGGCGTCGGCGGTGGTCCGCGCGGCGGGCGGTGGTCCCGCTCTGCCCCTCGGCCGCCGTGAACGCGCGGCGGAGTCGGGGGTGGGCGGCGCGCCGACCCTGCTCTCCAACGCCGAGACGTTCGCGCAGCTGGCCGTCGCCGCCCGGATCGGTCCGCGCCGGTTCGGCCACACCGGCCTGGACTCCGAGCCCGGCACGGTCCTCCTGACGATCTCGGGAGCGGTCGCGCGCCCCATGGTGGTCGAGGTCCCGACGGGTGTCCCGCTCAGGTACGTGCTCCAGCTGGCGGGCGCCCCGCCGCTGCCGCAGGGCGTCCTCACCGGCGGCTACCACGGCAACTGGATCGACTCGACCGCCGTCCACAACGCCGTCGTCTCGCGCGCGTCCCTGGCGGCCGTCGGCGGCGCCCTGGGCGCCGGGGCGATCCTGCCCATCGGTCCCGAGACGTGTCCGCTCGGCGAGTCACTGCGGGTGGCGAACTGGCTGGCGGCGGAGACGGCCGGCCAGTGCGGACCCTGCAGGCTGGGTCTGCCCGCGGCGGCCGGCGGTCTGTCGGACGTGCTGAACGGCGGCGGCCCGGCCGCGCTGGAGGCGCTGCGGGAGGTGACGCAGGCGGTGAAGGGCCGTGGCGCGTGCAAGCACCCCGACGGCTCGGCCCGCTTCTTCGCCTCGACGCTGTCGGCGTTCACGGACGATCTGGCCGCCCATGTCCTCGACGGCGGCTGCGGCCGCCCCACGACGGGGGTGCTGCCCCTGCCCGGCCCCGGCTACCAGGACCTGGAGGAGTCGATCCCGAGCGGCGAGAAGCTGGCCGTGGACTGGACCCTGTGCCAGGGGCACGGACTGTGCGCCGACATCGTGCCGGAGCTGATCAGGCTGGGCCCGGACGGTTATCCGGCGCTGGCCGACGCTTCCGTACCGGTGCATCTGCGGGGACGCGCACAGCGGGCCGTACGCCGCTGTCCGGCGCTGGCGCTCCGGGTGGAGGCGCCGCCCGCGGAACGGCCCGTCCTGCCGCCGGTCACGGGCCGCAAGGCGCTGGGAACCGGCCTGGGTTGACGCCGGCACACGAAGAAGCGGGTCATCCGATCCGGATGACCCGCTTCTCTTCTGTGGAGCTAAGGAGAATTGAAAACCGGAGCACAAGCCATACAAGCACACGCGCAAACAACAGAGCGATA